>JAYUDU010000208.1:0-5347 GCA_043739605.1 Acidimicrobiales bacterium
ACTCCCCCAGCTGAGGATGATGGCCCAGTAGCCGTCGTCGCCCCTGGCGGTGGTGCGCCGCACCAGCCCCGGCTGGAGGTAGGCGAAGCCGGTCTGGGCGGCGGCGTCTGCCGCGAGGAACGTCTCTTCGCTGACGCCCTCGACGAGCTTGAACCGGCTGATGGCGATGACGCTCATGGGTGCAGTCTGGCCGGGATACGGTCCCGACATGGCCGACCTGCTCACCGTCGACATCGCTGATGGCGTTGCCGTCCTCACCCTCAACGACCCGGGGCGCCGCAACGCGCTGACCTCGCCCCTCGTCGCCGAGATCGTCGCTGCGGTCGCGGAGGTCGAGCAGCCCAGCTCGGGTGTCGCGGCGATCGTCGTGACCGGCGCTGCGCCGGCGTTCTGCGCCGGCGCCGACCTGTCCGACCTCGGTGCGTCACGCGACAGCCGCTCCACCGGGCTGCGCGGGATCTACGAGGGGTTCCTCGCTGTGTCCCGCTCCCCACTGCTCACCATCGCCGCAGTCAACGGCGCCGCCGTCGGCGCCGGCATGAACCTCGCCCTCGGCTGCGACATCCGCATCGCCTCCACCCGCGCCAAGTTCGACACCCGCTTCCTGCAGCTGGGCCTGCACCCCGGCGGCGGCCACACCTGGATGCTGCAGCGCATCGTCGGCCAGCAGGCGGCGATGGCGATGCTGCTGGGTGGCCAGATCATCGATGGCACCGAGGCAGAGCGCATCGGCCTCGTCTACAGGACCGTCGCCGAGGACGCGCTCCTCGAGACCGCCATCGACCTCGGCCGGCGCTGTGCGGAGGGCCCACACGAGCTGGTGCGTCGGCTGAAGGCGACGGTGCAGGAGCTCGCCTCCGAGGACACCCACGACGCCGCCGTCGACCGCGAGCTCGAGACCCAGCTGTGGTCCCTCGACCAGCCCGACTTCGCCGAGCGCCTGGCCGCGATGCAGAAGAAGATCACCTCGAAGTAGCGGCGGCAGCGGGCCTCCCAACAAGGCTCCTGGCGGCGATGCAGAAGAAGATCACCTCGAAGCGGCAGGCCCGACCGAGGCGATGCGCCGGGATGGGCGGCCCGGAGCATCGTTCTCCGCTCCTGGGCGGGCCGGCCGGCGTTCTGGCACCACGAACGTGGACGTTGTCGACGTTCGTGAGCGCGGGTTCCGGTGCTGGACGCCACACGAGCCAGTTCGGAGAGCGCGCCAACGGTGGTACGGCTTCTCCTACCACTACTGAGCCGAGACAACGGCCGCAGGATGCGTCAGGCCGGGAGGATCCAGGATTCGAGGAGCTCGCGGCGGCGATGCCACCACTCCTCCGAGGTGATGGCGTAGCGGACGTGGTCCTCCCAGATGCCGTTGATCTCCAGGTAGCGCTCCGCCACCCCTTCGGTACGCAGGCCGAGCTTCTCGACGACGCGATGCGAGGCGGTGTTCCTCGGGATGATCGAGATCTGCAGCCGATGTAGCAACAGCTCCTCGAAGGCGAAGCGAAACAGCGAGACGAGCGCCTCCGGCGTGTAGCCACTGCCGGCGCGCGCCTCGTCGATCCAATAGCCGACGTAGCCATTCTGGAAGGGGCCGCGCTGGATGCCTGACAGGTTGAGCTCTCCGGCGAAGACCGGCTCAGAGCGGCGCCGGCCCTCTGGCACGAAGATGCCAAACCCGTAACCGGTGCCCAGCTGTCGCTCGCGGTCGCGCGCCCCGCAGCGGGCGTTGAACACGCGCCGATCGTCGGCGGGGTCCGGCTGGTGAGGAAGCTGCGACGGCTCCCACTTCAACAGCCACGCTCTTCCTCGCAGGCGCACCTCCCGCCAGGCATCCCAGTCCGACTGAACCAGCGGCCGCAGCAGCACCCGCCGGCCGCGCAACTCGAGCCCGCCCGCGGTCCGCATGATCGTCACTGCGGCACACCCACACCCTCGAACCTAACCGGGAGAGAGCGCGGCGAGCAGCCTGGCGGCGCCGCCGTCGAGGATGTCGCTCTCCGACACGGTGATCGCGTCGAGCTCGTAGTGGCGCACCACCGCGACGAGCGCACACAGTCCGCCGACGATGACGTCGACACGACCCTCCTCCATGCCCGGATTGCCAAGCCGGTCCTCGCGGTCGAGGAATGCCAGGTGGCGAAACCAGTCCTCGATCACCGCCCTCGACATCACGTGACCGTGCACGCGGTTGCGGTCATATTCGCTCGTGCCGAGATCGAGCATGGCCAACGTGGACACCGTGCCGGCGAGCCCGATGCACGTTGTGGCGCGATGGGCGTCGGGCAGCTCACGGTCAACGTCATCGCGAAGGTGGTCGCGCACCCAGCCGATGGCGTTGGCGAGATCTTCGGGTTCGGCGGGGTCCTGGCAGATGAACCGCTCCGTGAGCCGGACGCAGCCGACGTCGACCGAGATCGTCCCCAGCGGTGCCTGGCCCGGCACTCCTGCGACCAGCTCCGTCGAACCACCGCCGATGTCCACGACCAGCACCGGCGACCCATCGTGCGGTGGGTGGATGCCGGCCGTCGCGCCCTCGAACGAGAGGCGACCTTCCTCGTGGCCGTCCAGCAACGTCGGCGCCACCCCAACGGTCGCGGCAATGCGGTCGAAGAGCTCGTCGCGATTGGCGGCGTCTCTGGCCGCCGAGGTCGCCAGTACCTGCACGTGCGCGGCGTCGATGGGCACACCGTTGCGATCCATGCAGATCCGGAACTCGCCAAGCGCGGCGACGGTGCGTTCGATCGCCTCCGCCGCGAGGCGCCCGGTGGCATCGACGCCTTGGCCGAGACGGGTGATCGTCATGCGCCGCTCGAGTGTCGCTCCGGTGGCGGCGGCGACAAGCACGCGCGTCGAGTTGGTGCCGCAGTCGAGGATGGCGACGGGACGCATGCACGCATCCTGTCGCACCGACCAGCGACCCTGTGCCGGTCCGGTCGCACAGGTCAGGTCCACGTCACGTAGAACACCGGCCACGACGTCAGCTCGCAGGTTCGCGAGCCTCACCCATCAGCCGGGCCAGGACCCACCGACCGACCGGGTCGTCCATGCCGGCCAGGTGATCGGCCAGATGGGCATGCAGGCACTTGACGCCGCGCCGGGTCCCGGCGACGCCACCGCTCGGTCGTGGACCGGTCCAGTCGGCCGGCATGGCGGCATCGCGCTCTGCCGCGGCGCGGAGATGGGCGGCCGCGATCGCCTCATCGCCGACCTCGGTCTCGGCGCGGTCGACGCCACCGTCGGCTTCGAGCGTGCCGACCGCAGAACGCACCTGCGGATCGACCAGCCAATGACGGGTCGGCATCGGGGTGCCGTCCTCAAGGAGGGGATGATTGCGGATGACGATCGGGCGGCCGTCTGGATGGCGCACGACCACCTCGAAGGCGCCCTGGGGTGGCCGGCCGAGCAACGCCGCCACGACGGCGATCTCTTCTGGACTCGCCACCTGGCGCGGGCCTACTTCCAGAACGAGACGGCGTTGACCGCGCGCGACCACGCGGACCGGTGCTTGAGGGGGCGCGGCGCAGGTGGGGCAACGGGGGCCGCAGTCGCCTCGGTGGCGCTCGGCAGGATGGCATAGGCCTCCTCACCGGGGCGGGCCATGCCGTACTGCTCCCGAGCGATGCGCTCGACCTCGGCGTCGGTCTTCAACGCGTCGGCGCGGGTCTTCAAGCGAGCGTTCTGCGCATCGAGCACCCTGACCCGCTCCTCGGCGCTGGTCACCGCGGCGCGTTGGCCGAGGTAGGTGCGCGCCGGCAGCACGAACGCAAAGAGGATGCCAACCGCAGCCACTGAGCTGACGAGCAGGGCGAGCGCCCGCTTGCCCTGGCGCGTGGACGATGCCTTGGCATCGGCGAAACCCTTACCGACCCGCGCCGTCATCGCCGTGCCCCGCAACCCCTTGGCGGTGGCCTTCGGCTTGGCCCGACCCTTCGCCTTGGCCTTGGCCTTGGCCTTCGCCGCGGGCGCGGCGCGCGTCGCTGACGTCGCTCGGGAAACGGGCGGTCGGGACATGCGGCTCAGGCGCTCGTCGAGAAGGTCGAGCGGCCGCCGTAGCGGGCCTGGCCACCCAGCAGCTCCTCGATGCGGAGGAGCTGGTTGTACTTGGCGACGCGGTCGGAGCGCGCCGGAGCTCCGGCCTTGATCTGACCGCAGTTCGTGGCGACGGCGAGGTCTGCGATGGTGACGTCCTCGGTCTCGCCGGAACGGTGGCTCATCATCGACGAGTAGCGGTTGCGCGTGGCCAGCGCGATCGTGTCGAGCGTCTCGGTGAGGGTGCCGATCTGGTTGACCTTGATGAGGATCGAGTTGGCGACCTTGCGGTCGATGCCCATCTGGAGGCGGTCGACGTTCGTCACGAAGAGATCGTCGCCGACGAGCTGCACCGTGCTGCCGATCTTGTTGGTGATCGCGGCCCAGCCGTCCCAGTCGTCCTCCGCCATGCCGTCCTCGATCGAGATGATCGGGTACGTGTGGGCGAGGTCGGCGAGGTAGTCGGCGAACTCGGTCGAACTGAGGCTTGCGCCCTCGCCCTCGAGGACGTAGCAGCCGTCCTTGAAGAACTCGGTGCTGGCGGGGTCGAGAGCGAACGCGACATCGTCACCGACCTTGAGGCCCGTCGCCTCGATGGCCTCCGTCATCAGCGCCAGGGCAATTCGGTTGTCGGGAAGGTTGGGAGCGAACCCGCCCTCGTCGCCGATGAGCGTCGACAGACCCTTGGCCGACAGCACCCTCTTCAGGGAGTGGTACACCTCGGCACCCCAGCGCAGGGCTTCCTTGAACGTGGTGGCGCCGACAGGGGCGATCATGTACTCCTGGAAGTCGACCGAGTTGTCTGCATGCACCCCGCCGTTGAGCACGTTCATCATCGGCACCGGCATCACGTGGGCCTGGGCGCCGCCGACGTAGCGGTAGAGGGGGAGGTCGAGGTCGGACGCGGCGGCCTTGGCGGTGGCCAAGCTGACGCCGAGGATGGCGTTGGCGCCGAGCCGAGCCTTGTTGGGCGTGCCGTCGAGGTCGATGAGCAGCTCGTCGATGAGCCGCTGGTCGAGAGCGTCGTGGGTGAACAGCGCATCGGCGATCTCCCCGTTGACGAACGCCACCGCTTGCTCGACGCCCTTGCCGCCAAAGCGCTCGTCGCCGTCCCGCAGCTCGCACGCCTCGTGAGCCCCGGTGGACGCGCCCGACGGCACGATCGCCCGGCCAGCCGCGCCAGAACTCAACAGCACCTCGACCTCAACCGTCGGGTTGCCCCGGGAGTCGAGGACCTCACGGCCGATGACAGCTTCGATCTCAGTCATGGTGCTGGCGTTACTCCTGTTGCTGGTGTTGCCAACGGTACTCGCCCCGAAGGCGGCGG
>JAYUDU010000209.1:0-1961 GCA_043739605.1 Acidimicrobiales bacterium
AACGACGGGGCCGCGTTGGTGACGTTCTCGGGGGACAAGCTTCTCGGCGGGCCCCAAGCCGGGGTCATCGCCGGACGCCAGGACCTGGTCGACCGGTGCGCAGCCCACCCCCTGTATCGGGCGCTGCGGCCGGGCGGGCTCGTGCTCGCCGCCCTGCAGGACGTCGCCATGGCCTACCTCGACCGTCGCGCCGACGCCCTGCCGTTCTGGCGGATGGCCTGCACCCCGGTCGACGCGCTGCGGGCGAGGGCAGAGGCACTGCGCAGCGGCGCGGCCCGATCCGATATCACCGTCGTGGCATGCGCCTCCCTCCCCGGAGGTGGCACGTTGCCGGGCGTTGAGATCCCCTCAGCCGGCCTGGCGGTGGCCGGCGACCGCGCCGCCGCGCTGCGCTGCTTGGCGATGCCCATCGTCGCTCGGGTCGAGGACGGAGCGACCATCCTGGACCTTCGCACCGTCGACCCAGCCGACGACCCGGTGCTCGCAGCCGCGCTCGGAACGCTGCCACATCCCCCGTGAGCGAGGCTTCGGCACAGGCGCCCGGCGTCGTCATCGCCACCGCCGGACATGTCGACCACGGGAAGTCGACGCTCGTCGAAGCCCTCACCGGCACGAATCCTGATCGGCTCGCGGAGGAGCAGCGGCGGGGCTTGACCATCGAGCTTGGTTTCGCCACCACCACGTTGGCGGACGGCACACAGCTGACGCTCGTCGATGTGCCCGGTCATGAGCGCTTCATCGCCACCGCACTCGCCGGGGCCGGATCGGCAGACGCGTGCATGTTCGTGGTCGACGCTCGGGAGGGGTGGCGTGCCCAGTCGCGCGAACACCTCGCCATCATCGACCTCCTCGGCATCGCTCATGGCGTCGTGGCCTTGACGCACGCCGCGTTGGTCACGTCGGCGGAGCTGGCCGACGCCGCCGCCGCGGTGCGCGCCCGCCTCGCTGGTACGTCGATGCATGGTGCGGCGATCGTGCCCGTCGATGCGCCCGCGGGCGTTGGGCTCGACGCGCTGCGGCTCGAGCTGGCGCGCGTCGTCGCGGCAACGTCGCGGCGTCGCGATCGCGGCCGCCCCCGGGTGTGGATCGACCGTTCGTTCGCGGTACGTGGTCACGGGCTCGTCGTCACCGGGACGTTGGTCGACGGGTCCCTCAGCGTTGGCGATGAACTGGAGCTGCACCATGTCGGACGCGCCCGATCCCGCCACAGCCTCACCACGGGACTTCGGGTGCGGTCGCTGCAACGGTTCGGGCTGGATGTCGCGACGAGCGGGCCGGGCCACCGTGTCGCGGTCGGGCTGGCGAGTACCGAGCGGTGTGAGCCCCACCGTGGCGATGTCCTGTGCATGCCGCGCCGCTGGCACCCCGCGACCGCCTTCGATGCGACGCTCGTCGTCCTCGCCAGCCATCCTGCTCCCCTGAAGGCCAAGGGGGCGTTCACGATGCATGTCGGCACCGCAGCGATCGGCGTGCGGTTGCGACTGTTGGCAGGGACAGATGCAATCGGTGCCGGCGAAGAAGGACTGGTCCGGTTGCTCGCAGATCGCGCTCTCCCGCTGCTCCCCGGAGACCGCTACATCTTGCGCGAGGCCGGCCGCGGCGTCACTGTGGGCGGGGGCGAGATCCTCGAGGTCGATCCGTTCCGCCGAGTCGGCGCCGCGCGACCGGACCGGTCCGTACGGCGCGTCGTGGCCGAGCGAGGATGGATCCTCGCCGCAGAGCTGGAGCGACGAACTGGCGAGGCGACGCCGGCCACGCTCGGAGCGTGGGTGATCGACGCCGACCGGCTCGCCGCCGACATCGCGGAGATGTGGGCGCGGGTTGAGGCTGCCGGCGGACCGGGTATTGATCCGGCGACGTTGGATGCCCGGCAGCGCCTGCTCGTCGAGCACCTCAGGTCCGGGGGCGGCGAAGGGCGAGCGCTTCGCATCGTGGACGGACGCGTGCGCGTCGTCGCACCA
>JAYUDU010000210.1:0-12895 GCA_043739605.1 Acidimicrobiales bacterium
ACGGCGAACACGCCTATGAGTGGCACGACGCGTGGGCGCACGGGCCGGACGCAGTGGGTGCCGGCTGGTCCCACCACGGGGTTGCCATCTCCCGGTCCGGGCACATCGTCGGCTTCCATTCGGCCGACGAGGCCATCGTCGTCCTCGACGCGGCTGGCCATCTCGTGCGGCGCATCGAGTGCGGGCTGCTCGAAGGGCACGGCATCACCCTCGTCGAGGACGATGGTCGAGAGTACCTGTGGGTGGCCGATTGTGGCGTCAAGATGCAGAAGGGCGAGACGGCATGGGCGCCCACGTTCAAGTACGGCGGCCAGGTCGTCAAGGTCGACCTAGAGACCGGCGAGGTCGTGCAGCGCATCGCCAAGCCGGATCACCCCATCTACGAGTCGGGCTATTACCTCCCGACCTGGGTTGCCGTCAACGAAGAGCGTTACGGTGGTAGCGGCGACATCTGGGTGACGGATGGGTATGGCTCCAGCCACATCCACCGGTATGCCAAGGACGGCACCTACCTGATGACGATCAATGGCCACGAGGGTGCCACCGGCGCGTTCGCGTGTCCGCACTGCATCTTCATCGACCGCAGGGGTGGTGACCCTGGTCTGTTGTACATCGCAGACCGCACCCCAGGTCGAGTGCAGGTCTATGACCTCGCGGGCGTCTACCAGAGGGCCGTTGGCATCGGTTCGCTCAACAGCCCGAGCGCGTTTGCAACGTTTGGTGAGTACCTCGTCATCGGCGAGCTCAACAGCCGTCTCGTCGTGCTCGATGGGGGTGACGAGGTGGTCGCGATCCTGGGCGAAGACGCCGAAGCCTCTACCCGGCCGGGGTGGCCGAACTCGCTTGACGCCGATGGGCAGATGATCCGCAACACGTTCTTGCAGGCCGGCAGGTTCAACAGTCCGCACGGCATGGCCATCGACGCCGACGGCAACATCTACGTCGCGGAGTGGCTCATCGGCGGCCGTTTCACCAAGCTGGTCCCCGTCGGAGGTGCCATCCCGGCGACGTCGGCCGCAGCGGCTAGCCTGTCTTGACATGTTGGCATCAATGCCTCGTGGGTGGACGTTCGGAAGACGTTCGCTCGACCTCGGAGCCGTCGATGTCGTCGTCCTCGGCGGCGGCTGCGCCGGCGTCACCGCGGCGGTCGAAGCGGCCAGGACGGGCGCTTCGGTTTTGCTGATCGAACGCGAGGGCACGCTCGGCGGGACCAGCACCGCCGTCCTCGACACCTTCTACGGCTTCTATGCACCGGGCAATCGGGCCACGCGGGTCGTCGGTGGGCTTCCATGGGAGGTCGTCGAGCGCCTCACCGCAGCCGACACCGCCTTCGAGCGACCCAACACCTACGGCGCAGGAGTCGGCGTCACCTACAACCCCGAGGTCCTGCGCATCCTCTGGGACGACCTGGCCCACGAGGCCGGCGTGCAGGTGTTGCTGCACACCGCGCTCATCGACGTCGAGGTGGCCGAAAACAGGTGGGAGGGTCGGCTACGTGACCCGCCGGGGTGCCGCAGTCGACTCTCGGACGATCACGCGCGTGGCGAGCTCGACGCGTACCGCCTCGAGCCGTTTGCCCTCCTGGAGCCGGATCAACAGGCTGACTGCCATGCGGCCCATCTCCTCAAGGGGCTGGCGGACGGTCGTCAGTGCTGGGGTCAGCATCGCGGCGACGGCAGAGTCGTCGAAGCCGACGATCGAGAGGTCGGAGGGCATGCTGAGCGCGCGAGCCTGGGCGGCGCGTATCGCCCCCATGGCGAGGCCATCGGGATCGAGTACCTGATCTTCTCGCGGTGAGCGAGATCTCGGTCCTGCCGGTGGCGGTCTCGGCGTAGCCTCGTCGGGCCATGTCCACCGCCCCTCGCCTCCGCATCGCCCCGTCGCCCACCGGGATGTTCCACGTGGGAACCGCGAGGGCAGCGCTTTTCAACTGGCTGGAAGCGCGCCGCACCGGTGGATCGTTCTTGCTGCGCATCGAAGACACCGACACCGCCCGCAACCAGGCCGAGGCCACCGACGGGATCCTGCGTTCGCTGCAGTGGCTTGGCCTCGACTGGGACGAGGAGCCGGTGTTCCAGAGCGCCAACCGCGAACATCACGTTGCGGCGGCGATGAGCCTGTTCGAGCGGGGCCTTGCCTATTGGGCGGACCCGATGCCGCTGACGGACGATGGCAAGCCCATGGCTTACGACGGACGCGACCGCGATGCAGAGAAGCCGGCGGGTGAGGCGCGGGCCCTGCGCTTCCGCACCCCCAAAGGCGGCGCAGAGACCGTTATCGATCTCGTGCGCGGCGCCCCCACGTTCTCGCACGATGTCATCGAGGACTTCGCTCTGTTGAAGGCCAGCGGTGACCCGTTGTTCTTGCTTGCCAACGTCATAGATGACATGAACATGCGCATCAGCCACGTGGTCCGTGGAGAAGATCATCTCTCGAACACCCCAAAGTACCAGCTCATCTGGAAGGCCATTGCACCCGACGTGCCGCTGCCCGTGTTCGCCCACCTGCCCTTGCTCGTCAACGAGAAGCGCCAGAAGCTTTCGAAGCGTCGCGACAAGGTCTCGATGGAGCAGTTCCGCGATGAAGGCTACCTGGCCGAGGTGATGACGAACTATCTGTGCCTGCTCGGTTGGTCGCCGAAGGACGGGGTCGAGCGGTTCCGCATCGCCGATATCGTCGATCAGTTCTCCCTGGCAGACGTGCAGTCCTCATCGGCGTTCTTCGACCTCAAGAAGCTGGACGCATTCAACGGCGAGGCCATCCGCGAGCTGGATCCGGGCTCCTTCGTCGACCGCTCCGGTCCGTGGCTGCGTGACGAGGTCGCGACCAAGCCTGTTCCCTGGGCGGCGGGCGCGTTTGACCTCGAACTGTTCACCGCGGTGGCATCGCTGGTGCAGACCCGCGTCGTCCGGCTGGACGCGGTCGCGCCGATGGTCGACTTCATCTTCCTCAAGGCGCCGGTCGTTGATGACGAGGCGTGGGCCAGGGCCGTCAAGGCGACGGCTGGCGTCACCGCCGATCTCCTCCGCGCGGTGCGCGACGCGTGGGCCGACGAGGCGCTGGCGTGGCGCGGCACCGACGCACAAGACGATCCGAACGGCCTCGCGCCGATGAAGAACGCAGTGTTCGACGCGGGCGAGGCGCTCGGCCTGACCGGGGGTGGTGGTCGGAAGAAGTCGCAAGCGCCGGTGCGCGTCGCGATCACCGGCCGCGAGGTCGGACCTCCGCTGTTCGAGGCATGCGAGCTGGTGGGGCGCGCCGAGTGCGTTGCGCGCATCGGCGCCGCACTGGCTCGCCTGGGCTGAGAATCCATGAGCGAGCGGACAGGCCGGGTGCGGAGGTGGTTCCGTCTACTCGGCGTTGCGGGCGTCGCGGCGTTCGTGCTGGGGCTGGCATGGTTCGGTGCCGCGCTGATCTCGGTACGGCACGCGGCGCGCCACGATGGCCGCCGCACGGCCGACGCCATCATCGTGCTCGGCGCCGCGCAGTACAACGGGGTGCCGTCCCCAGTGCTCGAAGGTCGGCTCGATCGGGCCATCGAGCTGTACAAGGCGGGACTGGCGGGGACGGTCGTCGTCACCGGCGGACGTCAGCCGGGCGACCGGTTCACGGAGGCGACCGCGTCTGCCAACTACTTGAGCGAGCACGGCGTGCCCGACGCCGCGATCCTCCGCGAGGTCCGCGGCCGCTCGTCGTACGAATCGATCGCAGCGACGGCGGCGTTCCTCAAGAAGCGTGGCGTCTCCACCGTCGTCCTTGTCTCCGACGGCTACCACGCGGCCCGCATCGTCGGTATCGCGGACGAGGTCGGCCTCGACGCAACGGCCTCGCCCGTCGCCACCTCGGCGACTGCCGCAGAGACGACTCGCGAGCTGAAGGAGGCCGGCGCCGTCGCCATCGGCCGCGTCATCGGCTACCGCCGCCTCTCTCACCTCATCGACACCTGAGCCGGGTTCCGGCCGTACTCCCCGACGGATTCCGCCCGGTCTTTGGTTCGTGCATCACACGTGGCGCTCGTCTGCTGGTGGCACGGCACGCAAGGTTCTGAACAGGTCGTGAACCGGGCGACAGAGCGGAACCCCTGCAGCACACATCGAGTTGGACCTGAGGTGGAGAGTACGCCATCCTCCGTCGCGCTCTTGCGGTGCCGTTCGTTGCCGGGCGCTGCTGCGGCTTCCCGAAGGCCGACCGCACGGAGACGACGCCCGTCTTGGCATCCCGTGAGGATGAGTACTTCCGGCCGGTCGGTCCGCCTCGCCACCCTTGTGCCCCACCTCACCCCCACGGAGTTTCCATGACCGTTGCCGAAGCCATGCCCGCCGACATCCCGATCAGCACTCGCAGTCTTGCCCGCGGCCTCGCCGTCATCCGCATCCTCATCGGGCTGACGTTCTTCTCGAACGGGCTCGCCAAGCTCTTCGACTTCCACCGAGTCGCCGTCGGCCCGTTGGTCGCCAACCTCATCAACCGTGACGACAGCCGCTTCATCCTCAACGCCGAGGTCAACAACAACGCGAAGCACCTGGCACCGCTCATCGGTCGGCTCACCAACGACCTCATCCTTCCGAACTACGGCGCGTTCGGTTGGATCCTGACATTCGTCGAACTGGCCGCAGGTCTCCTGCTCGTCATTGGCCTCGTGCCCCGCATCGGGGCACTCCTGGCCCTCGGCCCGGCGACCTTCCTCTTCTTGGTCTACCTCTCCAATGATCGTTGGCTCCCCGAGCAGCCACTCGAGCTGGTGCCGCTGATCCTGCTCGCCGTCATCCCTACCGGGCACGCGTGGGGACTCGATGGCCGGCTCGGTCGCGGCCCCCGGCGCTGGCCCTTTTGACACCGGACACCCACCACAAGGACACCATGGCTCGTCTCCGCTTGCGTCGCCCTGCTCTCGTTGCTCCCTCACGCTCGCCGACCAGTCGCACCTCTCGACACCTGAGCGGCCTCCGGTCGGCGCCTGTAGGTTCGCCGGCGTGCGCATCGAGCAGATCGAGTACGAGGCCGACGGCCGCCAGATGATCGGCCAGCTGGCCCTCGACGAGTACTGCGTCGGACGCCGCCCGGCAGTGCTGCTGTGCCACGAGGGTCCGGGGCTGGATGAGCACGTGAAGGGGCGGGCGGTCCGGCTCGCCAGCCTCGGCTATGTCGCCTTCGCGCTCGACTACCACGGCGGGGGAGTGGCGATCCCGATCGGCGACGCAATGGCCCGACTCGGAGAGCTCTCGGCGGATCCGTCGCGTACGCGAGGCATCGCGCGGGCCGGCCTCGACGTGCTGCTCGCGCAGCCCGAGGTCGACCCGGACCGGCTTGGCGCCGTCGGCTACTGCTTCGGCGGAACGATGGTCATGGAGCTCGCCCGCACCGGCGCAGACCTCAAGGCCATCGTCGGCTTCCACCCCGGGCTCGGGACGGTGCAGCCCGACGACAGCCGCAACATCCGCGGCAGCGTCTTGATGTGCTGCGGTGCCGACGACTCGATCGTGACCGCCGAGCACCGTCACGCGTTCGAGGCGGAGATGCTCGCCGCCGGCGTTGCCGACTGGCGGATCGAGACCTACGGCGGCGTCGGTCACAGCTTCACCAACCCGAAGGTCGACGAGCTCGGGATGATGCCGGGCTTTGCTTACAGCGCGAGCGCCAATCGTCGTGCGTGGCGCTCGATGCTGGACCTCCTCGAGGAGCGCCTCGGCCCCGTCGACTGAGTGCCAGGCCGACACGGGACAGCGCCGCACGAGCGATTCCGGGTGGCGCACCGTCGTAGCCGCCCGGTAAGGTCTGCTGCGCCCTTCGGGGGTGGTGTAATCGGCAACACAACGGTTTCTGGTACCGTTATTCGGGGTTCGAGTCCCTGCCCCCGAGCTGCGGAACGGTACGTTTGCGGCCCCTGTTCGGGGGTCGCTACGGTCTCGAACGCAACATCGTGGCCCTATCTTCTAGAGGCCTAGGATTCCACCCTCTCAAGGTGGCGACACGGGTTCGAATCCCGTTAGGGCTGCCACGAGTCCCCCGCAGATGCCCGTATGGTCACGTTCCGTGATCGAGGGCTTCGGCGGGCGGTCGCGGGATCGCTGGATCGTGGCCAAGCCCGTTCTGCAGTTCGCGGCGATCGGGCTCACAGCCGTGGTCATCGTCGGTCTGGCCACCTCGGTGGCGAGTCGGCGCGTTGGAGAGCGGGAGGCGGTCACCGACGCGAGAACGACGACGTTGGTGAAGGCGCAGGGACTGGTCGAGCCGCTTGTGACCGACGGGCTCCTCACCGGGGAGCCGGTCGCAGTCGCGGCCATCGCTACCGTCGTGAAGCGGGATGTTCTTGACCGTTCGCTTGTGCGGGTGAAGATCTGGACCGAGTCTGGTGTCATCGTCTACAGCGACGAGGCCCGGCTGCAGGGTTCGACCTACCCGCTGGGCGACGAGGAGGTCTCAGCGATTCGGGAAGGCCGCATCGCTGCTGATGTGAGCGACCTCGCCAAGCCCGAAAACCGTTACGAGCGTTCCTACCCCAAGCTCCTCGAGGTCTACCTGCCCATCCGGACCCCGAGCGGTGAGCGCTTGCTGTTTGAGGCGTACTTTCGCTACGACGCCGTATCGGCGTCAGGCACTCGGGTCTGGCGCAGCTTCGCTCCGATCTCGCTGGGCGCGCTCGTCGTACTTGAACTGCTGCAGCGGCCGCTCGCAGGCTCGTTGGCCATCAGGCTCCGCCAACGTCAGCGGGAGCGGGAGGAGCTGTTGCGCCGAGCCCTGGATGCGTCCGATGTCGAGCGGCGCCGCATCGCCGGAGATCTTCATGATGGCGTCGTCCAGGACCTCGCCGGCGTCGCGTTCTCGCTGTCGGCGGCGGCGCGGACGAGCGACCCCGACCCGGCGTCGGCCGACCTGCTTGAGGGTGCCGCAACCTCGATCCGGGCTGCGATCACCGGCCTCCGCTCGCTCCTGCTCGACCTCTACCCGCCGGAGCTGGCCGACTTGGGGCTCGCCGCGGCCCTTGCTGACCTGACGACGAGCGCCATTGCTCCGGGCGTCTCCGCCAGCCTCGACACCGCTGGGCTCAACGAGTCGATCCCCAGGGATGTGTCGACCGTCCTCTATCGAACTGCACGGGAGGCGTTGCGGAACGTTGCCGTGCACGCTCAGGCGAGCGTCGTCACCGTGAGGGCGGGCAGCGACGCCGAGCGCGCTTGGGTCGTTGTGAGCGACGACGGGGTCGGCTTCGACCCAGGGACCGCCTCTGTGCGGGCAGCTCCAGGCCACATGGGGCTGCGGAGCATGGCCGACCTCGTCCATGCTGCGAATGGCCAGTTCTCGATCGACTCCAGACGCGGCGGGGGCACGACGGTGCGGATCGAGGTGCCGCTGCGATGACGGCCTGCGGTTGCACGGGAAGCGAAATACGCTGGGGCGCAGATGACCCAGGACGCGACGAGGGTCCTCATCGTGGACGACCATGCGATCGTTCGACAGGGCCTCCGCCAGCTGGTCTCCAGCGCCGCCGATCTCGTGGTCGTCGGCACTGCGGCCAACGGCGAGGAAGCGGTGAGCTCCGCAGCTGAGCTTGCCCCCGATGTCATCCTGATGGACCTGTCCATGCCCGTCGTAGATGGCGTGGGT
Organism: Acidimicrobiales bacterium; assembly: GCA_043739605.1. Taxonomy (GTDB): domain Bacteria; phylum Actinomycetota; class Acidimicrobiia; order Acidimicrobiales; family JAUJNH01; genus JAYUDU01. The sequence goes on from JAYUDU010000210.1 coordinate 7,606, forward strand.
GCTACTCGACGGATCATGGCTGCATCCCCAGACATGAGGATTGTCGTCCTCACCTCGTTCGCCGATCAGCAACGCATCCTCGACGCGCTCGACGCCGGCGCAGCCGGCTACATCCTGAAAGACGCCGCGCCCGACGAGGTCCTGGCCGCGGTCCGAGCCGCCATGGCGGGCGGGGCGCCCCTCGACCCCAAGGTGGCTCGGGTGCTCCTGGATCGCCAACGCGCGGCGCGACCCACCCGCACTCTGAGCCCGCGCGAGCTTGAGGTGTTGGCCCTCTTGGGCGATGGTCATGCGAACAAGCAGATCGCCCGCCGGCTCGGCATCAGCGAGCGGACCGTCAAGGCGCACCTCACGAACGTGTTCCGACAACTAGGCGTCACCGACCGCACCCAGGCTGCACTCTGGGCCAGGGACAACCTGGCGTGAGCATCGCGGCGCTGGGGCGGTCGTCAGCCGCCGGGTCCGCGGCGGCGGCCGCGACCTGTGTCCACGGTCGTTCCGGTCTCGCCTGACGGCTGTGGTGCAGCGCTGGTCGTCGAGGTCGTGGACGCGGGTGTGGGTGATGTGGTCGTCGTCGTCGTTGCGCTCGTCGCGCCTTCGCCGATCTGGTGCGCCGCCGGGTTCTCAGCGGCCACCGACGTCGTCGACGCGGCGTCAGTGCCGTGTAGGGCTGTCGAGCCCTGGCCGAGGGCCGGCGCAGACGTCGATCCGGTCGTCGCGGGACCATTTCCGGCAACTGGGGGGCCGCCGATCGTCCGCGGGCCGCCGCCTCTGTTCGGCTGGCCGACCTCGGTCAGCGGCGTCCCTGGGTCATCGACCCGATGGCCGTCGCCGGGAATCGCCCGGGCAGGAACGACGATCTGAGAGGGTGGTCGGGTGCTGATCGAGTGTGCCGCTACGTAGGCGACGCCGCCGAGCGCCGGAATCGAGAGCAGCCCGACGGTGAAGATGCCGGCTCCTGTTCGCACGCTTGCCCTCCCTCTCAGCCTCGTTGCTTCCAGCGACATCATGCGCCTGCCGGGGTCGCAGCCGACAGAGGCCGATGGTGCTACGACCTCTGGCACGAGGGAGGCCTCCGACCTGTTCGTGCCCGTCCACCCTCGGCCGGCCGAAGCGGGCGTCAGTGATCGTGGTCGTACGACCTATGTCCGATGGCGGGCTGAGGCACCGTACGCCATCGTCACCAGGGAGAGCACCAATCCGGTGCGAAGAGAAGAGGTTCCTCATGAACAAGACTCGGTTCTTGGCCGCAGCAACATTGGCACTCATCGTGTCGAGCGCGCTTGGGCCCAATCGAGCCAAGGCATCCGGCAGCGGCGGCGGTGGTGGTGGAAACCCAGCACCGGGTGGGTGTACCGGTGGCGCAACGATCACCCAGTTCGACAATGCGCCCGGCTACGGGAAGTACTCGCCGTATGTGGGCGGGATACGGAGCACGCTGACAGTGCAGAACTGCACCAGTTCGACAGCCACCTGGACGGCCACCATGACGTACTCCGGTGGCTGGCAGACACAGTTCGCCTGCAAGCTGCCCGCCACCATCGGTGCCGGACTGAGCGGAACCTGCCGTGTCGATGACTCGTACTTGTCCCTGAACACGACCTACCAGGTAACAGCCAGGGTGATGGATTCAGCTGGCGTCATCTTGGCCAGCGCGACCGGGTCGGCCACGACCCCGGCGACGCCCAACCCGAACCCAGGGGCGTAGAACGGCGGGAGCCACACCTACGCGGGGACTCGGACCGAACCGGCGGATCGTTGCCCGCGCAACCGCGTCGAGCGGCGTGTGCGAACCTGAGCGGCGTGTCTGCGGTTCGTGGCGGTCCTTCCGGCCGGCGAGGGTGCACTTTGGAACGGTCGCCTTCGTGGTGGCGCGTCGGCGTGATCGTGGCCGGCGCCGCGGCCTTGGCGTCGTGTCGCGTTGGCACGCACTCGCCCCACGTCGCCCCACCTCCGGCGGCGACGGGCGGTGAGGCGACGCCAAAGGGTGCAACGACGGTCACCACCGCGCCTTCGTCCGCGGCGCCAGCCCCTGCGACGACGTCGGTCGCCTCCCCGCGTTCGCCGGCCCTGGATGGTGACCGGAGGCGTCGTGCGGATCAGCTCATCAGCGCGTTCGAGAACAGCACGACTGTCATCCGTTACGACTATGCGGAGGATATTGGCGATGGTCGTGGCATCACGAGCGGCCGCGCTGGGTTCACGACGGCGACCTGTGATGGACGCGATGTGGTCGATCGCTACACGGCGGTCGCACCTGGGAACGGCCTCGTTCGCTTCCTGCCAGAGTTGCGCCGGCTGTGCGACGCCGGGAGTGCCACGACGTCCGGTTTGCCGGCCGCCGCCTACATCGCCGCCTGGGCGGCAGCCGCCGCTGATCCGCGCTTCCGTTCGGCGCAGGACGCGATCGTAGAGAGCCAGTACTTCGCGCCTGCGATGGCCGCTGCGGACGCACTCGGGTTGCGGAGCCCGTTGGCAAGGGCGGAGTTGTACGACACCGCCATCCAGGAAGGAACTGACGACGATCGCGACGCACTCGGCTCCGTCATCGCCAGAACGACAGCTCGGGTGGGCACCCCGGCCGCTGTCGGCGAAGCGGTCTGGCTCGACCACTACTTCACGGAGCGGATCTCCACGCTCCGGAACCCGTCGACCGGCCAGTCAGCGGCATGGGCTGCCACCATCGATCGCGTCGAGTGCATGCGCCGACTGGCCAAAGCCGGCCACGCAGAGTTGGACGGACCGTTCCACTTCACCGTCTACGGCGATGAGTTCACGACCACCTGAGGGGCCAACCAAACACGACCGGGTCGCAGTCGATCCGTGTCGCGGGGCGCTCAGCGGGCGTTCAGGAGCGGCGTGTCACCGTTCCGGGAGCCTGATGGCGCAAACAGAGAGGACGTTGTGATGTCGAGATGCCCGTGCGTGTGCCTTGGTGCGGGGCATGAACACATCCTGGCGCATGGTCCCTGACGGTCAGCGATGAATTATGACCCAGGCACCGCCGACCTGATCGGTTTGACCGCAATTGAGGTCGCAGTCTGTCAAGCGGCGGGTCGCAGCAACGAGGTTGTGGACGTGACGAGTCGATCCGTGCGTGACATCGTCACTGCGAATGTCGTGACACGCTTCAATGTTTTGCTGGGTTCGTTGTTTGTGATCATGTTGATCGTTGGCTCGGTCAAGGATGCGGTGTTCGGGGTGATCGTTGCCGCGAACGCGGTGATCGGGGTCGTGCAGGAGGTACGGGCGAAGCGCACACTCGATCGGCTGGTCGTGCTGAGCGCCCCGAGGGCTGAGGTATTTCGTGACGGCAGCGTGATGGAGATCGCAGCATCGCAGGTGGTGTTGGGCGACGCGGTGCGGCTGCGGGTCGGGGATCAGGTCGTTGCCGATGGTGTCGTGCTCATGACCGAGGGCGTCGAGCTGGACGAGTCCCTGCTGACCGGTGAATCGGTGCCGGTTCGGACGCAAGTGGGGTCGCCGGTGCGGTCGGGGACGGTTGTTGTTGCCGGGGCCGGCTGGTTTCGGGCTGAGGCCGTCGGCGGGGACTCGTACGCGAGTCGCCTCGCAGCGGCTGCACGCATCTTTCATCCGGCGACGTCTGAGCTCCAGGACGGAATCAACCGGGTCCTCAGCTTGGTGACCAGAGCGTTGGTCCCGGTGGCGCTCATGCTGTTGGCATCTCAGATCGTTGCCGGCGAATCGCTTTCGGCTGCCGTGACTGCGGCCGTCGGTGGCACGGTCGGGATGGTGCCAGAGGGGCTGGTCCTGCTCACGAGCATGGCGTTCGCGATGAGCGTGATCCGGCTCGGCCGCCGCAACGTCCTTGTGCAGGAGCTCCCGGCCGTCGAGGGTCTGGCACGCGTTGATGTGGTGTGCTTCGACAAGACCGGAACCCTGACCGACGGGGGCATCACCGTCGAGCGCATCACGCCGGTCCGTTCGGACGACGCTGAGATGGTTCGCGGTGTGCTGGCCGCGCTCACCGGCGTGTTGGGGGCCAACGCAACAGCGCGTGCGATCTCGGCATCGCTCGAAGGGGTGGGACCAGCCTCGACCACCGGCGCGGTGCCGTTCTCCTCCACCCGCAAGTGGGCATCTGTGACCCTGGCCGTGACCGGTGAGACCTGGTTCCTTGGCGGGGCGGACGTCGTGGTGCCCGACGACTTACCCACCCCGCTCGGGTTCAACGACGATGTTGGGTCCGGCAAGCGGGTGTTGGTTCTCGGTCGCGGCGGGGCTCCGGTGGGGGACCGCCTCCCCGATGGAGTTGAGATGGCGGCGATCATCGTGCTTGAGGAGGCGATTCGGCCGGACGCAGCCGCCACGATCGGGTTCTTCACCGCGCAAGGGGTTGCGGTGAAGGTCATCTCCGGTGACGACCCCCGCACGGTCGCCGCCATCGCAGCGGCCGTTGGGGTCACCGATGCTGCCTCTTGTGTCGTTGATGCTCGGACGCTGCCAAGCGACCCAGACGACTTCGCCCGGGCGGTCGAGGCGGGTGTCGTGTTCGGCCGCACGACACCAGACCAGAAGCAGGCCATGGTGCGGGCCTTGCAGTCCAGGGGACATGTCGTGGCGATGACCGGAGACGGCGTGAACGACGTCCTCGCGTTGAAGGCCGCTGACATCGGCGTGGCGATGGGTCACGGTGCGGCGGCGGCCAGAGCCGTTGGTCAGGTCGTCCTCCTCGATGACACGTTCAGCTCGTTGCCATTCGTGCTCGCCGAGGGTCGAAGGGTGATCGGCAACATCGAGCGCGTCGCCGCGTTGTTTCTGGCCAAGACCTGTTACGTGATGCTCATCGCAGTTGCCACCGGCGTGGCGCGACTCCCGTTCCCGTTCCTGCCCCGCCACCTCAGCCTCATCAGCGCGCTCACCATCGGCCTGCCCGGATTCTTCCTTGCGTTCTCACCGAGCCAAGCGCGCTATCGGCCGGGTCTGCTTCGTCGATGTTTCCTGATCGCTGGACCCGCCGGCATCCTGGCGGCCGGGGCAAGCTTCGCGGCGTATGCCATCGCTCTGCTTGAGCAGGACGTCGACCTCAAACAGGCGCGAACGAGCGCAGCACTCGTCCTGCTCACCATCGGCATGTGGGTCGTGATCATGGTTGCCCGTCCACTTACTCGCTGGCGGACGGCCCTGATCGGAGGACTCATCGGTCTCGGGGTGATAGTGCTCATCACCCCCCAAACGCGACGGTTCTACGAGTTCCACCTCGCGTCGGGACCCATCCTCGCCGGCGAATTGGCTCTGGTTGTCGGTGCGCTCATCATCATCGAGATTG
>JAYUDU010000211.1:0-5330 GCA_043739605.1 Acidimicrobiales bacterium
CGAGGAAGCACGACGGCAGATCGACACCGCCGCCGGGAACCCGCACGCCCACGGCGCGTGGCTCATCGCCGCGTCCCGCACCGGCCTCTCCCGCACCCACGCCGCCACCCTCGCCACCCGCATCGAACCCCTACGCCGACAGCTCGACGCCGCCGAGGCGCGTCTGGACGCCGCCCGAAGCGAGCACGCCAAAGCCAGTCAACGACGGCTCCTCCTGCGCCGACCTGACCCGACGCGTCTCAGCAGTGCCGAACAGGCGGTCACCGCTGGTGAACACGCCACTGGCCGGCTCACCGAGCAGGTCACCCGCCTCGTCCACGACCTCCACGACACCGTCGACCAGGTCGAAGCCCGCGCCGAGATCGAACGCAACGCACTCCAGGTCCACGAGCAGCGCGAGGCCTGGCTCGCCGCGCACCCCGGCGAGACCACCCACCTTTCCCACCTTGAAGAGCGCATCCAGCAGCGCACCACGGCTCTCGTCCGCCACGCGGTAGCGGCACCCCCAGCGCACCTCGTTCGGCTCATCGGCCACCCCGACCAAGCCACTGACCCCCAAGCCTGGGAACGGACCGCCGGCCGGATCGAGGCCTACAAGGAGCAATGGCAAACCCCCACCGACGAACTCGACCACCAGAACGACCTGCACGGGACGCAGGCACGCCACTGGGAACGCGTGGCCACCTCGATCGACGACCTCGCACCACCACCAGTACGCCCGGATCTCGACATCGGGATGGACATCGGCATGTAGCTGTCAGCGTGACGGGCGCCTGAGGCGCGGCCCAGCGTGGCAGGGACTCCGCCCCGACCCACCGATCGCCGAGGCGTCAGCGGGCGAGAGCCGCTGCGAGGAACCTGCTCGACAACCGGCGCAAGCGGGATCGCGTCAAGTCCACGCAGGTAGCCCAACGGAAGAACCCAGTTCTGGGCGACGACCAACTCGCGTGCCCGGCCTGATGACGCGCCTCCAAGAACTCGCCGACGACCACCGCGGTGAGCTCGGCCGGAGCGACACCTTCCGCCTGCATCCATCGGCTCAGCTGGCCCATCTGCCACGACCGACGGCCCACCGCGACCGGCCCGTAGCCCCGCCGCGTCAGCTCGACTCCGAACCCCGGCCCGTAGGGGGCCAGCGGCCCCGTCACCTGCGGACACCCTCGATGACTCATCCTCGGCTCCCCGCACCGCACCACGCGGTGTCGAAGCCGGAAGCCTCAGACCGGCCGACCCGATTATGCCGAGCAGCAGCGGCCGATCACCCCGAACGCAGGGCCCGCCGAGACGCTGCTCGGCACAACCCGGTCCTCAGCATATTCCGCGTTCGGCCGAGTTCGGCCGAACTGACCAACGCCGACATGGACCTCCCACGTTGGTTCGCCTGCCTCCTCATCGGCCAACGCACCCTCCGGCGACGCATCAAGCTCGGAACCTTCGCGGCCCTCGACCAGCGCATCCGACCCCGCTAGGCCATGCCGTTGATGAGCGACGTCGAGGCCGCCAGCTAGATCGCACGCCACCTTGCGCTCGCCGGTCGCAGCGACACCATGTTCAGCGACGACGCCGCCAACCGCATCCACCAGTCGCCCGCGACAAGTTCACCGAGCCGTGAACAACCTCGCCGTCCAAACCTCGCCGTCCAAACCTCGCCGTCCAAGCCCTCGTCGCCGCCTACGCAGGCAAGAAGAACATCGTCGACGAAGCCTCTGCCCGGGCCGCCGTCACCGAGATCACCGCCGACTGACGACACCACGATGACGACCACCAACACCTCCGCGCCCGATCTCAGCCTCACCAACCCTGTCGCCCCCGTCCTCAACTCGGCTGAGGCGAGGAGTGCACGTCGAGGCACACCTCAAGTGCGCCAGTCGTCCCCCACCCAGGACCGTGAATGCCTACGACGCCGACCTCGAGGGCGCCCGCAGCGGCGTACGTCGGACGCGAGCCAACGCATCCGTTCCGGCGACGGCCTCCGCCTCAAGCGTACGCCGCAGGAGCACCGACGCGCGGGTGCCCAGGAACGTCCACAGCACGGCTTGTATTGCGGCGTTGGCGATTGGGAGCAGCAGCGGGCCGGTGAGGCCTGAGATCGCGATGCCAGCGAGGCCCACCGCCAAGAGGGCGGCGGAGCCCACGCCGATGACGAGGGCTCCGGTCCGCTGCTTGCGCGCTGTGAGGCGGACCCAGTCGAGCTGAAGCGCGTCCGTTGGTAGCGCGCCACCCGCAACGGCCTGCTTGTATGCGCGGTTCGCGTCCTTCTGAGCCCACCCGGGCGGCAGACGCCGCGCCTCGGCAAGCGACCGCAGGTTTGTGCCCATGGGCGCCACCCTACGTAGTTGGGTGGTCTTGCAGTGGGGGTGTCTCCTCATTGCCGGGCTTCTCGTTCAGCACGAGACTCGACCACATACCTGATCCAAGTGAGCGAGCTGCGGTCGGGCGAGCACGTGCACACGTGCACACGGGGCCCTGGACACAGGCTGCGCCGGGAGCGCGGCGACGCTGGGCTCGTGTCGCTTCGACTGGTTCGCTCGCCCCCCTTGTCTGTCAGGCGTCTGCCCCGGCGCCGTCCACAGGGCGGCTTGCCACCGCCACCGCCCGCAGGCTGGGACTGGCGAGGCCGGACTCTGCGAGCAGCAAGGCCCCGTAGCCGCCCATCGACCACCCCGCAACCGCCGCCGCAAACGCCACGTGGGATGTCTGACCTGTCTGTCCCACAACGCCAGCCGTCAGTCAGGTAGCGGGGTCGGCGCACCGGCACGCTCCGAGGAATAGCGAATCTGTTCTCCGCGCTGGAACGACGCGATGTAGTCAGCTTCCGGATGCCCCGATCGCGCGACGGTCGCCAGGAAGGCGTCGTGGTCGTAGCTCACCCGACGGTGTTCGACGTTGTGTCCGGTTCGGTCGGCGTGGATGATCACGTAGCTCGCTCGAAGGTCGTCGGTGATCGGGTTGCTCACGCTTCCGAGGTTGATCGCTCGCACGTCGCCGACGCGACGATCGGTGGGCTGATGCGTGTGACCGGTGCAAACGAGGTCGGCGTCAGCGGCTTCCAAGTCGTTGCGAAGGTCCGCCTCGTCCCGGTGTGGCGTGACGCCGTCGCCGTCGTCGCGGCCCGGTGAAGCGTGCACGCCGAGGACGGACGTGCCATCGGGTAGCACGGTCCGCACCTCCATCGGCAAGCCACGCAGCCACTCGAGCCACCCGTGCGCTGCAAGAGCACCACAGGTCCAGGCGAAGGACCGCTGGATTGCCCCGTAGAGATCGATCAGCTCGGGCTGCGCGATCACGTCCTGCGCGTGCGGAGGCGGTCGGTCCGAGGTGAGGACGTAGCGCTCCGTGTTGCCACTCGTCGCTCTGACCTCGGGAAGGTTGGCGATCATCTCGAGCGTCCTCACCGGCTCCGGACCGATCGCCGCGAGATCGCCCAGGACCCACCACTGACTGACTTCTCGCTGCGTTGCATCGGCAACGACAGCATCGAGCGCGACCCGGTTGCCATGGATGTCCGAGATCAGCGCAATCTTCACGTCGACAGACTTCCAGACGCCCACTGCGTCGAGCAGGTGCTGCGCCACGCTGTTCGCCCGCGGTAGTCCCCGACGACCGGCCGCCACCCGCCAGCCTAGGAACTGAGCGCACGCCGAATGATCCGGACTTGTCTCCAACCCGACCCGGTACAGCAGGCGGCGCCCACGTGGCGTCCGCGTCTCCGCCACGACACCGCCGACACCCAGCACGACGCCTGCGAGGCCTCCCGCCAACAACTTCCGGCGCGTGAACGCCTCGATGCGATCAGCCTAGGACCGAAGGGACGACGTGAGTTGGCCCTCGCCTGCCGACGCCGACCCAGCGCCCGCAGCAGGACCGCTCAGGATCAAGCCAACGGCGGCCAGGCGTCGAACGACCTCAGGTCACCGACGGGAGGTCCTTCGCCAGACGACACCGACGAGGCGTACGGACATCGCATCAGTGCGTCCCAGCTGCGGCCTCCTGGTCCATCAAGATGGAAACGAGTGGAGACCACGTCTCCGGGGCGCAACGTGAGGGCGTCGAGGACTGCCTCCGCCTCTTACTTACGGCTGTCGCTGAGGGCAATGCTCCGCTGCAGGTGCGGTCACCGCGATCGACACTGGCAGGGGGACGCTCATCGTGTGCTGCTCGCCGAGCACGGCCAGCCGGATTGAGACGGCGACGTGGGTCGCCGAGAATCCAGGCGAGTAGAGCTCGCAACCCACCATCCGAAGGTGCAGGACGACCGCACGCCGACCGCCGCCCTTCAGCGCGAACGGACGCATGGGGCTCGTCTCCAAGACGGTGTACCCACCCCGGGCGTGCCGGCTGACATCGACGTTCTCGGTCCGCAGAAGCCCGCCGCTACGGGCGTTGCTGTCGATGGTCACGATCGTGACTCCGAATCGACCCGAGTTGTGGATCTCGAGGGCGTAGGTCAGCTCGCGCTCGTCGACGTAGGGGACCGTCACGGACCGCAAACCACCGAGCCGATCGCTGGCACGGACGCGGCGGCGATGGGTCCCACTGTGGTTCCCCCCAGCATCCCCGCCGGCATCTCGATCCCCTCGCCGGTGAGCGTCCCGCCATCCTCGAGAATCGCAGCAGACACGTCAAGCGGCGCGTACGACGACCGCCAACGGGCCACAAGCACGAGGCCGGCCCCAGCGGCCGCGACCACGACAGCGAGCGCGACCACGACGACGATCCGCATTCGCGACCACCCGGCACGGGCGTGAGAGAACTGTCCAACCGGTGCTTCCACGATGCCCACGCACGCCTCGTTCCTCAACTCGTGACTCGCCGTTGCTACGACGGCGAAGGGTAGGCCCTCGGCGGCGTGCTGGCCGTCCCACCCTCCACACGAGGAGGAACGGGCGTGCATCGCCCCCCGGGTCAACGTCGGCGACGGCACCGCCTCGTCGCCCTCGGCGTTGAGGGACGTCGGCCGTTGCCCGGCCACGAGCCGATCTACGAGGATCGCCTCGAAGGGGCGGAAGCGCTTGGCGCCCTCAATGGCCGCTGACGCCCCGAACGCACCGGTCTGCGCTCGACAGGCAGCGGCGGCGCAGGCGACGGAGGCGCCACGACGATCGCCGACGCCTCGGACGTGCGACGCAGGAGCACCGACGCCCGGGTGTGCATGACTGCCCACAGGACGAGCTGCGATGTGAGAAGGACAAGCATGAGCGGCAGGAGCGGGCTGACGTCGTGATCGAACACCGTGCTAGCTGCGAACAGCACGATGGCGACCCCGCTGAGCGGGACGACAGCCCGAGCCGCGAGCCGCTGGACGGTTGCGGTGTGGCCCACATACGCGA
>JAYUDU010000212.1:0-5329 GCA_043739605.1 Acidimicrobiales bacterium
TGAGTGGTGTGGTGTGAACGGCCATGGTTCCCCCGTGGGTGTGGCTGCGGTTGGTGTTTTAGCGAAGGAAGGCGGACGCGAGTCCGCCATCGACCGGGATGAGGAGGCCAGTGGTGCGGCTGAGACCACCCGCGACGAGGACGTGCACCGCCTCCGCGACGTGCTCTGGCAGCACCTCGCGGCCGAGCAGCGTGCGACTCGCGTAGAACCCCCCGAGATCCTCTGGCTCGACGCCGTACGCGTCGGCCCGCTGAGCGAGCCATTCGCCGGAGAAGATGCCGGAGCCGCGCACGACACCGTCAGGGTTGATGCCGTTCACCCGCACGCCGTGGACGCCGAGCTCTGCGGCCAGCAGGCGAACCTGATGGGCTTGGTCGGCCTTGGCGGCGCCATACGCGATGTTGGATGGACCGGCAACAAGTGCGTTCTTCGAGACGATGTAGACGATATCGCCGCCACGTCCCTGCTCGATGAGGACGCGGGCCCCCTCCCGTGACACCAGAAACGAACCCTTCGCAAGCACTGCGTGCAGCGTGTCCCATTCTTCGACGGTGGTCTCGAGCAACGAAGCCGAAGCTGCAAATCCCGCGTTGTTGACGACGATGTCGACCCCGCCGAATGCCAGCGAAGCCGCGACGAACGCGCCACGCACAGCGTCCTCGTCGCTGACGTCAGCGCCGACCGCGATGACGCGTTCCGTACCGATCTCTGCTGCGACCTTGCCGGCCCGCTCGGCATCGAGGTCAGCTGCAACCACGCAACAGCCCGCCGCATGCAACCCAATCGCGATGGCCCGACCGATGCCGGACCCCGCTCCAGTGACGAGCGCGACCTTGCCGAGGAGTGGCGGGGCCGCAGGACGCATGGCCAGCTTGCGCTCCTCCAGCTCCCAGTACTCCACCCGAAACTTCTCAACATCGCTGATCGGCACATACGACGACACGGCCTCAGCGCCCCGCATGACGGCGATGGCATTGCGGTAGAACTCGGTCGCGATACGCGCCGTGGCCTTGTCGGCGGCCAGCCCGACCATGCCGACACCGGGCAGCAACACGATGGCCGGGTCGGCACCGCGCATCGCCGGCGAGTCGTCCAACGCGTGCGCGTCGTAGTAGGCCGCGTAATCAACTTGGTACTCGGCGTGAAGCACCCGGAGCCGAGCCAACCGCTCGTCGAGCGGTGCCGTCGCAGGAAGGTCGAGCAACAGCGGACGGACCTTGGTGCGCAGGAAGTGGTCGGGACACGAGGTGCCCAATGCCGCCAGCCGCGGTGCGGCCTCCGAGGCGATGAACTCGAGGACGTCCGCCTCATCGCACAGATGTGCAACCCTTGAGCCCTCCCCCGAGACGAGCCCGCGCAGCGTCGGCAGCACCGCGGCTGCCTCCCGCGCCCTGGCGTCGCCAGCCAACGCACCGAACCCAACACGAGCAGCGCCGAACGGGGCGGGAGTTCCGTGGGCCGCGAGGAACGCTTCCGCCGTGGCGATGAGCTCAAGCGACAACGCCTCGCACCCCAGCGACGTGTCGGCCCAGCTGATGATGCCGTGGCCGCCCATCACACACCCGACCGCCAACGGGTGGGCACGGCGAAACGCCCGCAACGCAAGACCGAGCTCGAAGCCGGGACGCAACCAGTCGATCCAACCGACGCGGCCGGCGAAGCACCGCTCGACCAGGGCTGGCCCGTCGGCCGCGGCGGCCAACGCGATGATCGAGTCTGGGTGCAGGTGATCGACGTGGTCGACGTCGATGAACGCATGCAGCGGCGTGTCGATGGACGGGATGGCACCGCCGTGGGCAAACGAGCACCGCGCATACAGCGCAACGATGTCGTCCTCGTGCACGCCGGTCGCGTGGACCGCCTCCAAGCCGAGCACACGACCGAGGTCGAGGTAGGCCAAGCCCGGCTCTGTCAGCGTGCCCAGATCGCCGCCAGAACCCTTCACCACCAGGACCTGCACCGGCGCGCCGGTGACCGAATCTTCCAAGGTGACCTTGGCCGAGGTGTTGCCACCGCCATAGTTGGTGACTCGCCGATCGGCGCCCAACCGGTTCGATCGTTCGAGGAGTGCGTCGACCGCCGAGTGCATGTGTGCGATCCTACACGTTCGAACAAACGCGATCAACCGCTCCGGCCTGATCGTATGATCCTGCGCGATGTCACATCAATCGCACGAGCACTTCCGCCCCAAACGGTGTCAATCGACGTGAGCCTCGACGCCATCGACCGCTTGGCCCGCATCAAGGCGGACCTGCTTTCCAACGGGCGCGTCCGCGTCGCAGCGCTGGCCGCCGAGCTCGGCGTCAGCGAGATGACGGTGCGCAGAGACCTCGATTCGCTCGCCGATCGCGGCGTTGCCCACCGTGTGCGTGGCGGAGCGTTGGCCGTTGGCCCAGAACACTTCGCCGACCGGTTCGGGCGGCACTCAAGGGCCAAAGACCGCATCGCCGCCAAGCTGCTCACGCTCATCACCGACGGCGATTCCATTGGCCTCGACGCCTCGACGACCGTGCAGCGCCTCGCATCGCGCCTGGATGCGGTTCGCTCGCTCACCGCCGTCACCAACAGCATCGAGTCGCACGCCGTCCTGGCCGCACAGCCCGGCGTGACTGCGCTGTTGACCGGCGGCAACCTCGATATCCGGACGGGTTCGCTCGTCGGACCGATGGCCACGCGGGCGGCGCGGGACTTCGTGCTGGGTACCCTGTTCCTCTCAGCAGCCGGCATCGACCCGATCAACGGCACGACCGAGGCCACGTTGGAGGAGGCCGAGGTGAAGCGAGCGCTCGCTGAGGTCTCGGACCTGGTCGTTGTCGCGGTCGACTCGTCCAAGTTCGGCCAGCGCGGACCAGCCCGCTGCCTTCCACTCGCCCGCATCGACGTACTGGTGACGGACCTGGATCCGGCCGATGCAGCGCTCGACCCCTACCGCAAGCGCTGCAAGCTGTTGTAGTCACTGGTCGGCAGCGTCATTCGTTCAGATTGGGCAATCGCGCGTCCTCGCCTCCCTCCCACGCGGCCAGAACAGGGGGCCCTCCTCTCGCGCCGCACCATCGACGCGGCGCGCTACGTGGAGCGCACGCCCGGCCAGGAGAACGTGTATGTCACCTGCTCTGTCGCTCCCGGAGCGAGGACCAGCACGCCGGTGCCGGGAACGCCACGGGCGTACATGTTGAAGGCATCGTTGGCGTTGGTGACCGGCTCGACACATGCCCACCCCGGCTCGCCCGTATAGACGACGACCTGGCTGATGGGGCCCGTCCATGCCAGGTGCATCGGGCCGATGTCGGCGGACGTGTCCGTCAGTCCGGTGTAGCAGCTGTCCATCGTCGCGGGCACGCCTGCGACGCGAAGATCTTCGGCAGCGAGAACGGGACGAGGCGGTCCCGTCGGCATCGTGTCGACCGCGGGCCACACGAGGGACGCGGGCACACGGACATTGCCAGCCCTAAACCACGGATGGATGCCCATGCCGACGGGAACGGGTGCGAGGCCGAGGTTCTGAATCGACAGGTGTTGGGTGAGGGCATCGTCCGACAGCGCAAAGCGCTGGCGGACGATGAGGTCGAACGGTGCGCAGCTGATCTTCGCCGAGAGCGCGGCATGCTGAGATGCGCCGTCGGCTGCATCGGCTGCATCGGGGGGGTCGGTGGTCCACGGCGTCGAGTGCACAAGACCGTGGATGGCGGTGCCGTCGCTGTAGAGCTCTGGCATCGTCCACTCGTTGCCCCCGAAGCTGAACCGGCCACCCGCGATGCGGTTCGACCACGGGGCCAACACATAACTGCCCCAGGCTCCCCAAGCGTTCTCACCGGGCGAGTGATCAGCGAGCAGCCGGTGGCCGTCCACTTCGATCTGGCCAAGCCTGCCGCCAACATCGGGGTGGAGGGTCACAGCCACATCGCCAGCTCGCAGCACGAGCGCCTGCGCCGGGTCCGGCTCACCTCTTGCGAACGAGCGCATCGCCTCGGTCGCCGCGCTCTCAGGGACCGACGCGTCTGGCATCCGACGACGCTACCAACGGCGCAGACGAACCGACTGACGATTCACCCGTCCGGTTGGCCGGTCGACGTAGAGTCGCCTTGATGGTCGTTTCCAGCAACCTCGCCACGGAGGAACGCCTGGGGTGGGTGCGCGGCCAGCTCGACGAGCACGGCAGCGTCCGCATCGGGCCAGCCGCGAAGTCGCTCGGCGTCAGCGAGATGACCGTCAGACGCCTGCTCCTGGAGCTGGAGTCGCTCGGCATGGCTCGTCGGGTCCGCGGGGGCGCGGTCGCGATCCTGCCGGTGGCGTTCCAGGGCCGTCACGGCATGCAGCCTCGGGCGAAGGCCCTCATCGCGGCCAAGGTGCGCACGCTGGTGCCGGCCTCTGGGGCCATCGGCATCGACGCATCGACCACGAACGTCCGCCTCGCCAGCGCCATCGACCGCGCCCGCGACCTGCTGGTCATCACCAACGGCCCCCAAGCGTTTGCCGCGCTGCAAGACAAGCCCGGGCTGACGCCGATCCTCACCGGCGGCACGCTCTACGCCAGCACCGGCAGCCTCGTGGGGCCCACGGCCTGCCATGCCGCGGGCAGCCTGCTCTTGAACCGACTGTTCCTCTCCGCCGCTGCGCTCGACCCGATCATCGGTAGCAGCGAGACCGCCATCGAGGAGGCAGAGGTCAAGCGGGCGATGGCCGCCGTTGCTGCCGAGGTGGTGTTGGCCGTCGACTCCTCGAAGCTCGACAACAGAGCCATCGTGCCGGTGTTGGCGCTCACGCAGATCGGCATCTTGGTGACGGAGCTGTCGCCGACAGATCCGAGGTTGGACGCCTACCGGGAGTTCGCCCGGATCCTCTGACGGTCGTGGCTTCGCCGCCCTCTGCGACCTCGTCCGCAGAGCGGACCGACATCAGGCGAGGGTGACGAGCCGCGACGCGGGTGGGGTGGCGGGGCCGGTGAACGGGTCAAACATCTCGACGACGGTCGGTGCATGGGGCACCCCAACGGCTTGGGTTGACGTCCAGCCCCGAGTCAGCTCGTCGTGGCCGGGCACGACTGGGTAGTAGTGCGGTGTGAGCGAGCCTTCCACCACGGGCTCGCGCGATGACTGGCACCGGAAGTCGACGGAGAGGCGCAACCGATCCGTGTGGTTCCGCTTGGCGGCGTGCACCGTCAGGCTGTGGAACACGAGCACATCGCCCACCTCGAAGTCGGCGGTGGGCCAGCCGGCGATGTCGTCGATCGGCTCTGCGATCTCAAGACCACCGACGCGAGGGTTGGCACGAACGGCCCTGAGGCCTGCCCGGTGCGAGCCGCCGAGCACCCGCAGGCCGCCCTGCTCAT
>JAYUDU010000213.1:0-12888 GCA_043739605.1 Acidimicrobiales bacterium
GGCGCGATCCAGGAGGTCTGCTGACCGGTGATCGACGCGATGCGGTCGTAGTCCTCGTCGTAGTGCAGCACCATCGCCCCAGCCTGTTCGGCGGCTGCAGCGACGAGCAGGTCGACGAGCTTCACGCTTCGGTGGTGCATCCCACCTTGGTGGGCCAGCGTTCGCTGCACCTCCAACGCACGATCCCAGCACGAGGCATCGGTCGGAACCTGGACCAGTTCATCGAGGACGGCGGCCCAGTGCTCGTAGTCGTTCGCGGAACGGGCCGAGTACAGCAGCTCGTATCGGATGCCGCCGCACGTCGCCGCCTCCCCCGCAGCGGCGATCGCTCGCCACGCCGCGGCGACCGATGGGATGCGAAGCCGGTGCCAACCGCTCGTGTCGAGGACGGCGATCACCCGTGTGCGATGCCGTGGCGCTCGCTCAACACGTCGAGGTCGAGGCCCGGCAGACCTTCGTCGATCGCATCCATCAGGAGGCGCTGGGGCCGGCGCGAAAGCACAAACGCGAACGCCGCGTCGACGGTGTCCTTCAGCCCGCTCGTCCCGAGCGCGCTCTGGACCGCATGCAGCGTCGTCTCGTCGTCGATGACCAGTGATGTGCGCCGCGTCACGTAGCGGAGCATACCAATGGTGCATACGATATGCCGCGTACGCATGTACGAGCCGCCGTTCGGTGGGGGCGAAGGGAGTCGAACCCTCAACTCTGGGCGTTTAAGGCCCTTGCCTCTGCCGTTGGGCCACGCCCCCGAGGACCGCGAAGGCTACCTCCGGCAGCGCTGAGGTGCAGACCTGGCGGAGGCTCGATTGGCCCGCCGCCCGCTGGAGACGCGAGCGTTTCGCCACGTGTTGCAGCTCCTTCGTCGCGTCGCCCTGATCGAAGCAGGGTCGTTCCTGCTCCTCGTGGTGGCCACCATCGTCAAGCACGGCCTCGACAAGCCCGTGTTCGTGACCTACGTCGGGCCCGTCCACGGCCTCGCGTTCCTCGCCTACCTGGCGCTTGTCCTCATGTGCTGGGGCGAACAGAAGTGGACCGCCGGTCGGGTTGGCATCCTCCTTCTGCTCTCCGTCGTGCCGCTCGGCGGCTTCATCGCCGAGCGCAAGATCCTCGGTCCGGCGGCGGCAGCGGGTGTCGTCACAGCCTGAGGCGAAAGAACAGCAACCGGATGCCGACGCTGTCCATGAGGTCGATGTCGAGGTCGGGCTCGCGGACAAAGCCCATCCGCTCGTAGAGACCGTGCGCAGCCGTCATGTACTGCGTGGAGTGCAGCACGACGGAGGTGCACGACGTGACCGCTCTCGCCATCGAGATGGTCTCGTCGACCAGCGCGCGACCGACGCCGCGCCCCTGGGCCAGTGGCGAGACGCCGAGCATCCGCAGGCCGACCTCGCCCGGCTTGAACGACTCAGACATCGGCGATGCGGGGTCCGTCACGACGGTCGCGCACCCGAGGATGGCGCCGCTGATGGCGTCGGTAGCAACCAGGATCTCGGAGTGCGCGGCGCGACCGGCGACGTCGACCAACTGGACCTCGTACCGCGACTCTGGCACGTAGCCGTCGAGCGACTGGTAGGCCGACAGCACGACCCGGCCGACGTCGAGCGGGTCGAGCGCGGTGTCGCCCAGGCGGGCGATGGCGAAGTCGGGCGCGCTGCTCACAGCGCCTAGCCAACCAGCGCCACCAGACCGAGGCAACTGCACGAACGCCCACGCCGCGTGCTCCACCGGTCAGGCGGCGCGGACGTCGACGCACTGGCGCGTTTCGAGAGGTCGGGCGGCCCGAGGCGCAGGCCCCTCGACGGCGCACCACGCCGCCGCCAGCAGGGCCGCCCGGTCCGGCATGACCCGCAGCCCTCGACCGCAACGGCCGATGGCGAGGAGTACACCGTCGACCATGTCTTCGACGACCCTCGTGTCGGGTCGGCCCTGACGGCGGACGAGCACCGTGGCCCCACCGTCGCGCCGTCGCCGCAGCGCTCGGTCCACACCTGGGGTGCGCGGCGGTGTCTGGAAGCAGATCGGTCCCGCCCCGACCGCTGCTGCCTCCGCCGCGAGCGCCCGCGCCACTGCGACGAAGCCACCCGCTCGCAACGTCGGGCCGGAGACGGGGGCGGGGTGGTCGGGCATCGGTCACATCATGCAGCGGGGGTGTGACAACCGGACCGCCGAGGGTGGAGGGGATGGACCGAGATGGCCCCGGGTAGGATCATCGCCGTGGCCCGGAGCATCGAAGACCCTGACGGCAGGGAGGAACGCCCAGATGTCGGAGTCGCCGACCGTCCGTCGGCGGGCGCCGCCCTGGTGCACCTGCGTCCCCCGCCGCCTGGACCAGAGTCCGCCGCGCTCCGTGACCCACGTCGGTCCGACGTCGACGAGTGGGGACGTTCTGAGCGATTCCGTTCGCTGGTTCGCACTGTCTACGACCCCATCTACCGCTACTGGTTCCGGGCCGAGTGGGAGGGCCTTGAGCACATCCCGACAGAGGGCGGGGCCCTCCTCGTCGCCAACCACGCCGGCGCGATCCCCTCCGATGCGCCTGCGATCATGCACGGCATCGAGACCGAGCTCCGCCGAGCGGTCTACGGCCTCGCCGAGTTCATCTTCCGCCGCACGCCGTTCGTCGGCACGGCATGGAGCCGGGCCGGGGGCGTCGCCGCACACCCGGAGAACGCGTACCGCCTCCTGCGCGAGCAGCAACAGCTCGTGCTGGTCTTCCCCGAAGGCGCCAAGGGCACCGGCAAGACCTACGACGAGCGCTATCGGCTTCGGCGCTTCGGTCGCGGTGGCTTCGTCGAGATCGCCATGCGCTCTGGGGTGCCGATCATCCCGATCGCGGTCGTGGGCGCGGAGGAGTCCATGCCGATCATCGCCAAGTCCGCGCTGATCGCCAAGACGTTCGGCGTGCCCTACGCACCGCTCACCGCCAACATGCTCGCCCTCGGACCCCTGGGCGCGGTGGTGCCCTTCCCCGCCAAGTTCAAGCTGCGCGTCCTCCCCCCGGTCCACTTCGACATCGAGCCCGACCAAGAGCGCTATTCCAAGTCGCGCATCATGGACGCGGCGGAAGACATCCGGCTCTCCATCCAAGAAGCCCTCTACGACATGCTCCGCCAGCGGCAGAGCGTGTGGACCGGCTGAGGAGGGGGGATGGGACGCCGCGTCCTCGTCACCGGCCTGTCGACGTTCTGGGGGGCCAGGGTCGCCCAGGCCCTCGAAGCCGACCCCGATGTCGAGGCCATCATCGGTCTCGACACCGAGGAGCCCTCCATCGAGCTGGAGCGCACCGAGTTCGTGCGCGCCGACCACTCGTGGTCGATCATCAACAGACTCGTCAGAGCCACCCAGGTCGACACCGTGCTGCACACGTTCCTCGTCGTCGACTCCACCCGCAGCAGCGCGAAGGAGCTGCACGAAACCAACGTCATCGGCACCATGAACCTGCTCGCCGCCGCAGGCGCGCCAGGATCGAGCGTGCGCCAGATGGTGGTGAAGTCGTCTGGCCTCATCTACGGCGCAGGTTCGCGCGATCCCGCGTGGTGGACCGAGGAGGCCGCGCGCACCGAGCCCGCCACCACCCGCGTCGAGCGCAGCCTGCTTGAGGTCGAGGGCTACCTCTCGGACTTCGCCGATGACAACCCGCACGTCAGCGTCACGCTCCTGCGGTTCGCGAACGTGCTCGGCCAGGAGATCCGCACTCCCCTCTCCAAGTTGCTCGAGCTGCCGCTGACGCCGGCGATGCTGGGCTTCGACCCGATGCTCCAGTTCGTCGAGGAGACCGACGTGCTGCGTTCGCTCCTGTTCGTCATGCGGAACCGGTTGCCGGGCATCTTCAACGTGGGTGGCGACGGGAAGCTGCCGTGGAGCGAATGCGCATCCATCGCCGGCAAGCGCCTCGCGCCGATCATCCCCCCGGTCGGAGCGGAGTTCCTGGCGTCGCTTGTCAACCGGTTGTACGACCTGCCTCCCGAGGTGTTGCAGCTGCTGACGTACGGCCGCGCCCTGGACAATCGCCGGCTCAAGCAGCACGGGTTTGAGTACGCGTTCACCTCAGCCGGAGCGGTGGAGTCGTTCGCTCAGGCGAGCCGACTGCGGGCCACCATCCGCCGCGGCACCGATGAGACCTACCACTACGAGCGCGACGTCGAATCGTTCTTCCGGCATTCTCCCGCCGTCGTCCGCGACTGAGGCTCGTGCGCTCCGTCCGCGTCGGGGCGGGGGCAGCGATCCTCGAACGTGACCCCACCCGCAAGGCGCTCGCGGCGCACGGTCTGAACCATGACTGGAAGGCCGGCCGTCTGACCACCGTCGCGGCGTCGACCGACGCGCTCGTCCCGATCGACCTCCCCCGCGTCCAGGGCGCGGCCGCGTTCGTGCACGCCAGCAAGGTGCCGAAGCGCCGCCTCGGCTCGCCTGCCGGTCGCGCCGCGATGCTGCACGCCGTTGCTCACATCGAGTGGACGGCGATCGACCTCGCCCTCGACCACGCCCACCGCTTCGCCGACATGCCCGACCAGTACTACGCCGACTGGCTACGAGTGGCGTCGGAGGAGGCGTTGCACTTCTCGTTGCTTCGCGCCCGGCTGAGAGGCGAGCATGGGATCGACTACGGCCATCTCCCCGTCCACGCCGGCCAGTGGGCGATGGCGGAACGGAGCGGTCACGACGTGCTCGTGCGCATGGCGCTCGTGCCGCGGGTCAACGAGGCACGCGGGCTCGACGTCGCTCCCGGCATCGGTCAGCGACTCGCCAATGTCGGCGACGACGCCAGCGCGGCGATCCTCAGACGGATCCACGCCGACGAGGTGGGCCACGTTGCCATCGGCGATCGCTGGTTCCGCTGGTGCTGTGCGCAGCGCTGCGTCGACGCAGAACCGACGTTCGCCGCCCTCCTCGTGGAGCACGACGTCCGCATCCATCCGCCGGTCAACGTCGCCGACCGGGTCACAGCAGGGTTCACGCCTGATGAGCTGGCCGACCTCGGCCTCCTCGACGCCCGATGACGTCGGCGAAGCTGCAATGCGATGCCGCCAGCCTCGGCCAACTCGACGCAGATCTGATGGCTGGAAGCCTGGTCGTGCTCGGCGAGGGTTCGGCTCGCATCCGGGCACTCCCGATCCTCTGAGCGGCTGCGATGACGCAGGCGACGTAGCGTCCCGGCATGGCAGCGGTTGGCTTCGACGGACTTCTCGACGACGCTCGCAGCGGGTTCGACGACATGGTCGATCTGCGGCGGCGCCTGCATCGACGGCCGGAGGTCGGGCTCGACCTGCCGTTCACCCAGACCAGCGTGCTCGAAGCCCTCGAAGGGCTGCCGCTGACGCTCAGCAGCGGGGCGTCGACCACCTCGGTCGTCGGCGTGCTCGAGGGCGAGCGTCCCGGCCCGACGGTCATCTTGCGCGGCGACATGGACGGGCTGCCGATGCACGAGGAGACCGGACTGGCCTTCGAGGCAGGGACCGGCGACACCATGCACGCGTGTGGTCACGACGCGCACACGTCGATGCTCGTGGGGGCGGCGCGTCTGCTGTCTGCTCGTCGTGGGGACCTCGCTGGCCGGGTGGCGTTCATGTTCCAGCCTGGGGAGGAGGGCCACCACGGAGCGAAGCACATGCTGGAGGACGGCCTCATCGCCACCGCGACCGGCGGCGGGACCGCAGCCGATGTCGCCGCGGCCTACGCGCTGCACGTCTTCGCGCTGCTTCCCACCGGGCAGGTGTTCACCAAGGGCGGGCCGCTGATGGCCAGCTTCGACAACCTGAAGATCACCATCGTCGGCCGCGGCGGCCACGCCAGCGCGCCGCATGAGGCGATTGATCCCATCCCGGTGGCGTGCGAGCTCGTCACCGCGCTCAACGTTGCGATGACGCGAACCGTCAGCGTGCTCGACCCAGGCGTGCTGACCATCGGACAGATCAGCGCAGGTTCGACGCACAACGTGATCCCCGAGACGGCGACCATCCTCGGCACCTATCGGACGCTCTCCGCCCGCACGCGAACGATCGTGGGCGACCTGGTGCAGCGCGTCGCCGCTGGCGTCGCCATGGCACACGGCTGCGAAGCGCGGGTCGAGCTTGAGGTCGGGTTTCCGGTCACCGTCAACGACGCCACGCGCGCCGACCGCATGATCGACGTCGCCGGTCGCCTCCATGGAGCATCGGCCGCGCACCGCATGCCAAGCCCGGCGATGGGTTCTGAGGACTGGTCGTACGTGCTCGAACAGGTGCCTGGCGCGATGGCATTCATCGGGTGCCGTCCTACGGGCTACCCAGCGGAGCCGAACCACTCCAACCACTTCGTGATCGACGAGGACGTCCTCCCCAACGGCGCCGCGCTCTACGCGGCGCTCGCTCTCGACGCCCTCGTCGGCTGATCCCTGGGGCGACGTCGAGCAGCGGGCGACGGCGCCGGTTCTGGTACCGCTGTGACCCTCCCCGCGGGTCGCAGCGGTACCAGAATCTGGCAATCACCCCCGAAGGACCACCGTCGCAGCCCCGCAGCCCGTTCGCAGTGTCAACCTTCGAGGCCAGTTGCGCGTTGACGCTCTGATGCCTGCACGCACCCCGCCCGACGCAGCGACGTTCGACGACCGCTACGCCGGCCTCTCATCGCTCGCCTATCGCGTGGCGTTTCGCATCCTCGGCGAGCGCGGCGACGCCGAAGACGTCGCCCAGGAGACGATGGCTCGGGCCTTCGTCCGATGGCGCAAGGTGGACGGCTTCGCCGAGCCGTGGGTGGCACGAGTCGCCACGAACGCAGCGCTCGGCATCGTGCGCCGGCGCGGGCGATCCCACCCGTCGGCACCCCTTGCGCGCCCCGGGATCGACTCGGACCGCGTTGCACTCGTCGCCGCGCTGCGCAAGCTTCCCAAGCGTCAACGCGAGGTGCTGGTGCTCCGCTACCTCGCCGACATGACCGAGGACGCAGTCGCCGCCCAGCTCGGCATCAGCACCGGCTCGGTCAAGCAACACGCGCATCGGGCGCTCCGCGCTGCACGCCCGCTGCTGGATCCAGAACCCGCAGCCGCAGCCCGCGCCACGCCGGCGCTCAACGAAGGGAACGCATGATGTTCGACCACCTCGACGACCCGGCCGGCTTCGAACCCGGCGCCGCCTTCAGGGCGACCGTCACCCGACGTTCTCGCCACCTCCTCCGCCGGCGTCGAGCAGTGCGCAGCGCAATCGTCGCCATCCCCATCTCGGCGCTCGGCGTCGCGGCAGCCGTCCCGATCTTCGAGGCTCGGAAGGTGCATCGGGTCAACGTCGCCGGGGTGCTCGGTCCGGCGACGCACGACGACGCTCCGCTCCGCATCCTGGTGGTCGGCACCGACGGGGCCATCGCCCGCAGCGTCAAGACCGCCCAGGCTCCCCGCAACGACACGGTCCTGGTGGTCGAGATCACCGAGCGCGCAGTGACGATCACCTCCGTTCCCCGCGACCTCTACGTGACGCCGCCCGGAAGGGACGCCCTACGACGAATCAACGAGATGTCGCCCGTGGAGCTCCTGTCGACCGTCGCCGCTCTGATCGGCGCGCCGATCCAGCACTACGTCAGCACGGACATGGATGGGTTCGTGGCCATCGCCGACGCAGTCGGTGGCATTCGCGTGCGCTTCGACGCACCGATCAGGGATGCCACCTCTGGGTTCGCCGCGTCACCCGGATGTCAGAGCTTGGAGGGCGGACGACTGCTGTCCTACCTCCGCTCGCGGCACATCGAGGGTGACCCGACCGGCGACCTCGGCCGACGCGCCCGTCAGCGCGCTGCGCTCATCCAAGGCCTCGCGCGGCTTCGCGATGCCAGCGCGATCGACCTAGCTCGCGCTACCGACGCAGTGGCCCCCCACCTCACGCTCGACGCCGGCTTCGGGGTCGGCGATCTAGCGGAGCTGGCCCGGCGCCTGCGCGCCACCGAAACGACGGCGGTGGCGGATGTTCCCGCCGTTGCGGCGACGTTGGCCGACGGCACCGCGGTCCTCCTCCCCGCCGGAGCGCCCGGTCCCCGGGGAAGTGTGACCATCCCAACCCCGTCCACCCCTCCCCCGATCGCCGTCTTCGCGGACTGCTGAAACGAGCTCGCCGCGCCGCGTGCCGGCCCAGCAGATGACATAGCATCACTGCATGACGACGCAGCTAGCAGTTCGGATACCGGACGCCCTGGCGGTCACGATCGACGCGGCCGTCGCAACGGGAACCTTCGCCTCGCGCACCGCGCTGGTCGTCGCCGCGCTCGAGCGGTGGGCCAAGGCGGACGAGAGTCGCCGAATCGGCGAGCAGATCGCCGAGGGCTACCGGAAGTTCCCGCAGACCGACGAGGAGACGGCCGGGGTCCTTGCCGCTTCGCGGGCACTCATCGCTGAAGAGCCCTGGTGAGCGCGCCAGCACACTGCGAGATCTGGTGGTTGGAGGACGAGGAGATCGGCCGACGACCCGTGCTCCTGCTCACCCGGGATTCGGCGAAGCCGCTCCTCACCCAGCTCGTCGTCGCGCCGATCACGCGCACCGTCAGAGGGATTCCGTCTGAGCTCGCTCTCGGGCCGGACGACGGGCTCGCAGTGAGCTGCGCCGCATCGTTTGACAACCTGCGGACCGTTTCGCGCGCCCTGTTGACAGGGCGAGCAGGCGCTCTCGCCCCGGGTCGCGACCACGAGATGTGCGCCGCGCTCGCTGCGGCACTCGACTGCTGAACCGAGCCTGAGGCCCCTCAACGCTGCGCGGTACGCTGCGCACATGTTCCAGTGGAGCGAAGAGCAGCAGATGATCCGCGATGCCGTGAGGCAGTTCGTGGAGGCCGAGGTCGCGCCGTTGCGCGAGGAGCTGGAGTTCGGCGACCTCCCGCCGTACGGGGTGCTGCGCAAGCTGTTCGCCACGTTCGGCATGGACTCCATGGCCCGCGACGGCTTCAAGAAGCGCATCGAGATCGAGCGTCAGATCGAGTCGGGCGAGCTCGACGCCGCCGCCGGCAAGAAGGTGCGCGCCGCGACCGGCGACACCACGCAGGCGTCCATGTCGATGATCCCGATCATCGAGCTGTGCCGCTGGTCGCCTGGTCTCGTCACCGCCATGGGCGTGTCGATGGGCCTCACCGCGGCGGCGATCATGAGCAAGGGCACCATCGCTCAGAAGGAGCGCTGGGCGCTCGACCTGCTCACCATGGACAAGGTCGGAGCCTGGGCCATCACCGAGCCCGGGTCTGGCTCCGACGCCTTCGGGTCGATGAAGGCCACTGCCCGCCGCGACGGCGACGAATATCTGCTCAACGGCTCGAAGACCTTCATCACCAACGGCCCTTACGCCGACACCATCGTGTACATCTGCAAGCTCGACGAGGGCAACCCGCCCGAGTCTCGCAAGGTGCTGTCGTTCGTCCTCGACACGGGCATGCCTGGCCTCGTGCAGACCAAGCGCATGCGCAAGATGGGGATGCACAGCTCGCCGACCGGAGAGCTGTTCCTCGACGATGTGCGCGTCGGCAAGGACCGCCTCATCGGCGAGACCGAGGAGCCCAAGAGCGGCGGCTCCGGTCGTGACGCGGCGAAGGAGACCTTCGCAATGGAGCGCTCCGGCGTCGCCGCCATGTCGCTCGGCATTATCGAGAAGTGCCTCGAGCTGAGCGTGCAATACGCCAAGGACCGCGTGCAGTTCGGCAAGCCCATCGGCGAGTTCCAGCTGATCCAGCTGAAGCTCGCGAAGATGGAGGTGTGTCGGTTCAACGTGCAGAACATGGTGTTCCGCTACATCGAGCAGGTCGCAAATGGCGTGCCGCTGACGTTCGCAGAGGCGTCCGCGATGAAGCTCTACTCCGCGCAGTCGGCCATGGAGGTCGCCCTCGAAGCCGTCCAGCTCTTCGGCGGCAACGGCTACATGGCCGAGTACCACGTCGAGCAGCTCGCCCGCGACGCCAAGGTCCTCCAGATCTACGCCGGCACCGACGAGCAACAGGTCATCGCCATCGCAAAAGACCTGCTCAGAGCGTAGTTTCGGGTTCTGCGAGTCCTTCGACGAGGCGCGGATCGGGCCGCGCAACTACAGAACGCCTACAACCTGTAGCCACGGCCCCGTGCCGAGCGTCGTCCACGCGCCCAAACCCGGTGACCCGCCCAGCTGGGTCGTGCGGGTCTTCGTGGGTCGTGACGAGACCGCGCGGCCGATCCAGAAGACCCGGGTGGCCGAGCTCGAGCGGGGCTATCGGGTCGGGACGAAGTACCGAGGCGACGAAGGCCGAGTTATCACGCTCGACGAGCTGACCGTCCGTGAGATGGTCGCCTACTTCGAGACGCTCCAGTACCCCGGGGCCCTATGTGCTCGGCGGCGACGGCGAAGCGCTGCCCCCCGATGTCCGCTGGCTGACGCAACGGTGGATGAAGTACGCGAAGGCGGCTGGGGTGCCGGCGGGCCGCAAGGACGGCTACGTGCTCCACGCCCTGCGCCACGCCACCGCGACGCACGCGCTCGATGCTGGGATCCCGGTGACTGCGGTCGCGGCGCGCCTCCGCCAGTCCCGCGCCGTCACGCTCTCGGTGTACGCCCAAGCGGTCAAGGGAGCCGAGCGCAGCGCTGACGACGCCCTCGCCGCCCGCCTCGACGCGGCGACGTGAGCCCACGCCCCCATGCGGCGCGGGAATGCCCGAGACTCATCGCCGTTTGCCCGTTTCGTTAGGGTTAGAAGGATGGGAGGTCGAAGAGCGCTACTCGTAATTGTCGCAGCGGCGCTCCTGGGCGCCTGCGGCCACACAGAGAACCGGTTCGACAAGGCCCAGTACATGCGGTGCGAGAAGTGGCGGAGCCTCGATAAGAAGCAACGCTCGGAGCAGGTGACGGTGCTTCGAGCCATGCAGGGTCCGTCAGCAGACCTACTTGCGGCCGTCGAGCGAGAATGCACCGATGGTCGCACCTTGGCCAAGGCATTCGCAGAGGCAACCCTGAGCGCGCCAGCAACTCCCTGAGGTCGACACGCTTCAGGGGCGACCGATCCGGGGGCCTGCCTCCGCAACCCTGTTGCGATGTCGGCCGACGCCCTCGTCGCCTCTCGACGCCGGTACGTTGCCGGCGGTTTACCGCCGGGAGGCGCCACGCGGATCGGAGGTCACTGCCCACCGAGGCTCTCCGGACCAGCTTCGCCAACCATGACAGCCTCACTGTCCTCGTCCCGCTGCGTGCGGAGGCCCAACGCCAGATCGCCGCCGCCGCCGGTCCCGTCAGCGTCACCGGCAACGCGCTGCCGGCAAGATCGAGGCCTACCGCGAGCAGACGGTGCCGGATCCGGCGGACTGCTCAGGGCGTAGTTCCGGATTTCTCATGGGCGGCCGACGTGTGCCGGATCGATCTCGTCTCCGTGCCCGCGCCTGGTACGCTTGTGAAGCAGATCACAAGGAGGCAGCGATGGGCGTTGTTGCGACATTCGAACGGTTGATTGGGGGGCAGGCGATTCGGGATCGAGATCGTGCTCGATGGTCGGATCCCGCCGGTGGAGACCGTGACGACGGGGTTCACGATGGCCTTTGACGGCGATCGGATGGCGATGGTGCGCGTCGCCGGTCGTGACTGGGCGCCCCCGGGTGGGCACCTCGAGCCCGGTGAGTCGGCGGCAGCGGCAGCGCGACGCGAGGCGATGGAGGAAGCTGGCCTTTACGTCGGTCATGTCGCCCCAGTGGGGTGGATGGCGATCTCGCCGCTTGATCCGGTGCCGGACGACTGGCCCTACCCGTTGCCGACTGGCCATCAGGTGTTCTTCGTCGCCCGTGTGCCGTCGACGGAGCTGTGTGCCGGTACCGAAGCGGTGGAGGCTGGATGGTTCGGACCTGCGGAGGTGCGGGTCGGTGCTGAGTACGAGGTGCTCGGACCCCTCTATGAGGACGCGCTGCTTCGGGCGACTGCGGTCGCCACCGAGCGCCCAGGACGCGACGGTGAGCTGGCGGCAGGAGAGGCGCCGTTTGGCGTGGTGATCGACGTGGTGCGCACCGTCGTCGGCCGGCGCGAGCACCTGCTTCTGCATCGGACCGGTGCGCCGGTGGATGGCGACTGGGTGTGGGGCCCTCCGCTCGGCGCTCGCCACCCCGGCGAGGACCCGATCGCCACCGCCGAACGCGAGCTGTTCGAGGAGACCCGCCTCCACCGCGGGGTCATGGCCCTCGAGGGTGGCGATCGCTGGCCGCGATGCCGGATCGAGGTCGCTCACGATGTCGACATCCAGCTCAGCGAAGAACATGACGGCTACGCGTGGATGCCCACCAGCGAAGCGCAAGTGCGCTGCCGTCCCGCCGCCGTCGCCGAGGTCTTCGCCAGTGGCTGAGCGAAATTTCGTCAACGAGCAGTTCGCTGCACTCGGGTTTGAACTCAACCTCAGTCGTGCCGCCGTGCTGGGACGATATGGCAGGCAGGCGGACGCTGCCATAGCGACATGCCAGACGCTCCTCGAACGCATGGAAGCAGGCGACACGACCGCCGCAGCCGCGTACGAGGAACAACGAAGAGCAGCAATTGAAGCAGTCGACGGCCTTTGTCTACAATTTGAGATGCTCCGCATCTACGACCACACCCGCGTCCATGAGAGCTATCCGGTCCCGCCACCAATCCGGGAAATGAAGAGCCCCGTCGACATTCCCGGCTCCTCGGATCTCGGGCTGACTCAGGGTCCAATCGAACTGAGCCAGCGCCCGACCGTCGCCTCCAGCTGGTGGAGCAGAATCCGGAGGCGGTGAGAATTTGGACCCACCCCACGGGCGCCGCGCAGAGGAGCTCGTCTGTCTCTCTGGTGTTCCGATGAACTCTCGAAGGCACGCCGCCGCAAGGCGGTCCGTCCTGAGGTGCAAGCTGAACGCTGCCCGGGCGTGCTCAAGGCCCACGCTCCGCTGCCGACCGGCTCAAGACTTCGCCGACTCTACCGAGTGGC
>JAYUDU010000214.1:0-1957 GCA_043739605.1 Acidimicrobiales bacterium
CTCCCCCTCCTCGATCCGCACCCAATCGAGCGGCTCGTCTCGAGCCCCTACCTGCGGTGCCTCGACACCATCACGCCGATGGCATCCCTGCTCGAACAGGGCATCGAGATCGCGCCGGAGCTGTCGGAGGGTGCCGACCCACTCGACGCCGTCAAGCTCATTCGAACCATCGCGGAAAACGGCACCGGTGCCGTCCTGTGCAGCCATGGCGACGTCGTGCCTGCGGTGCTGGAGGTGCTGGCGGCGTCGGATGACGTCAAGCTCGGCCCGTCGCCGCAATCACAGAAGGGCTCCGCATGGATCCTGTCCTTTGCAGGGTCGCGGGCGACCACCGCCACCTACGTGCCGCCAAGGATGGCCGGACCCGGCTGAGGCGCCGCGCCAACCGGCGGGGTGCGTATGCTCGCCAGCAGTGCGGATCGCTGCTGCGGACCTGGGGAGCAACTCGTTCCACCTCCTCGTGGTGCAGGCGCATCCGGATGGCAGCTTCGACGTGCTCGCCCAGGACAAGGAGATGCTCCGTCTCGGCGACGTCGTGTCGCGCACGGGGCACATCCCTGACGAGCGCGCCAATGCGGTCATCGACTGCCTGCGCCGTTTCCTGGCGACGGCGGAGAGCCTCCAAGCTCGCGAGGTCCTCGCGTATGCGACGGCGGCGTGGCGTGAGGCCGACAACTCGGCAGAGCTCGCCGACCGCGTGCGTGAGGAGCTTGGGCTGGCGGTGCGGGTCATCTCTGGGCGCGACGAGGCGCGCCTGGTGTTCTCGGCAGTGCGCTCCAGCGTCGTCATCGATCCGGCGCCTGCGCTGTGCCTCGACCTTGGGGGCGGCAGCCTCGAAATCATTGTCGGCGACGCTGGCGGACTGGCGTGGTCCGACAGCGTGCGCCTTGGCGTCGCTCGCCTGACCGCAGACTGCGTGCGCCACGATCCTCTCGAACACGATGACATCGAGCGGCTGCGCGCCGCCGTCATGGGGGTGCTTGGCCCCATCGCCGGCGAGATCACCGCGCTCGGGCCGCGGATGTTGGTGGGCACCAGTGGCACCCTGTGCGACCTTGCTCGCCTCGCCGCCATCCATGCCGGCGCAGACACAGACGCGCGGAGTCCTTCACTCAACCAGCTGAGAGTCGCCCGGGACGACGTCGTTGCGGTGCACCACAAGCTGTTGGCGATGCGATCCTCCGAGCGCCGTTCGCTTCCAGGCATCGACGCCCGCAGGGCCGACCTCATCGCCGCGGGCAGCGTTGTGCTCGTCACCGCCATGCACCTGTTCGACATGGAGCACCTGACCGTCGGTGAGTGGGCGCTGCGCGAAGGCATGGTGCTGGACGCCATCCGCCAACACGACCCGGCGGACTGGAGCGACGACCCGCGGGCGATGCGGCGCGCTTCGGTCCTGTCACTGGCCCGCCGGTGCAGCTGGGACGAGACCCACGGCCGCCAGGTCGCACGGCTCGCCGTCGAGCTCTTCGATCAGACCGATAGGCTGCACCGCCTCGCGCCGGACGATCGCGAGCTGCTGCACCACGCGGCGCTGTTGCACGACATCGGCGAGCACATCAGCGTTGAGGGCCACCACAAGCACACCGCGTATCTGATCCAGCACGGCAAGCTCCGGGGCTTCAGCCCCACCGAGGTCGCCATCCTCATCTGCGTTGGCCGCTTCCACCGGCGGGGTGATCCGAAGGCGAGCTTCGAGCCGTACGGTTCGCTCGGGCCCGACGATCGTCGGCGCGTCACCGTGCTGTGCGGTCTCCTTCGCATCGCCGACGGTCTCGACCGCGGCCACGCCAGCGTCGTTGCGAGCATCGACGTCGAGTTGCACGCTTCGACTCACCCCGCCGACGCGTCGGGGGGCGCCCGTACCGGCCGGGTGCGCATCGCAGCTCACACGACCGGCGAAGCGGACCTGGAGCGATGGGGCGTGCGTCGCAAGGCGGAGCTGTTCGAGAAGGCC
>JAYUDU010000215.1:0-1956 GCA_043739605.1 Acidimicrobiales bacterium
CACTGCCTGGGGGTCGGCTCGTGTGAACTTCTTGTCGATGGTGGAGAAGTCGGTGGTGGCGTCGACGATGAGACACGCTCTGTCGCCGTGATTCTGTGAGAGCACACGTTCGACATGAACGGTCGGCGCTTTTAGCGTCGTCTGCCAGTCGACGAACCCGTGCGCGAGCTCACGCTGGTAGTAGTCGATCGCCCCGGTTCGCGCCGGGCCCTGGGTCCCCGCCTTGATGAGCTCGGTGAAGCGGGGCGTCACCGCCTTCGCTCGACGGATCTCGAGGGCCGCCTGGAGGTCGAGCTCGGCGAGGGCGTCCATGGTTCGTTGGGCGTAGATGACGTCGATGACCGGCGGGATCGGCCCGTCGAGAGCGATGGTGGCGGTGTCGATCGACGTCGTGGTCGTGGTCGGGGCGAGCGTCGTCGTGGTGGGCAGGCTGCCCGATGGCACTGCGGCACGCGTCGTGGTGGTGGCGCCGCCCCCACCTCGGCACCCCGTGCAGCACAACACGAGGACCACCCCACCGACCAGCCCGTTCCGCATGCTGCCAATTAGGCCATTCCGATGCATCTGGTGTCAAGTGGCGACCGGATGAGCGCGTGGATACGATCAGCGGGTGGCCCTGGAGGACGAGATCGCCAGCGCCCTTGCGGTCCAAGGGGCCCGGGTGAAGGCTGCGAGTCGCGTGTTGGCCGTGGCGTCGACGGCACACAAGGACGAGGCCCTTCTCGCCGCCGCCGACCTGCTGGCTGTCCGCTCAGACGAGGTGTTGGCTGCGAACGCCATCGATGTCGAACGGGCCACCCAGGCCGGGACGGCGGCCGCCGTCATCGACCGGTTGCGCCTGACGTCCGCTCGGATCGGGGCCATGGCCTCGGGACTCCGCCAGGTCGCCAGCCTCGCCGATCCGGTGGGTGAGGTCCTTGACGGCTGGACCCGGCCGAACGGTCTGCGCATGCGGCGCGTCCGGGTGCCGCTCGGCGTCGTCGGCGTCATCTACGAAAACCGTCCCAACGTCACCTCCGACGCCGCCGCGCTGTGCCTGAAGGCCGGCAACGCGGCGTTCCTGCGGGGGTCCGCGGCGGCGATCACCTCCAACCTCGCCATCGCCGGGGTCCTGCGAGATGCGGTCACCAGGGCGGGGCTGCCGCCGGATTGCGTCGCGCTTGTCGCAGACACCTCCAGAGAAGGCGCCACCGCGTTCATGCGCCTGCGCGGGATCATCGACTGCCTGGTGCCCCGGGGTGGCCCGTCGCTCATCCAGGCCATCCTCGACAACGCCACCGTGCCGTATGTGATCGACGGCGAGGGCAACTGTCACGTCTACGTCGACGCGTCGGCCGACCTCGCAATGGCCGAGGCCATCATCGTCAACGGAAAGACGCAGCGCCCCAGCGTGTGCAACGCGACCGAGGCCGTGCTCGTTCACCGCTCCGTGGCAACCGCGTTCCTGCCGCGCCTCGCCGCCGCCCTCGACGGCGTCGTGCTCCGCGGCGACGCCGCGACCTGCGCGCTGGTGCCGACGATGACCGAGATCACCGACGACGCCGAGTGGGGTCGGGAGTACCTCGACCTCACCCTCAAGGTGCGCGTCGTAGACGACATCGGGCAGGCGATCGAGCACATCACGGCCTACGGGACGGGCCACACCGAGGCCATCATCACGTCCGAACTCGCCGCCGCCGCCACGTTCCAGCAGCGCGTCGACGCCGCCGCGGTCGTGGTCAACGCCTCCACGCGGTTCACCGATGGCGAGGAGTTTGGGTTCGGTGCCGAGATCGGCATCAGCACCCAGAAGCTCCACGCCCGCGGCCCGATGGGCCTGCGCGAGCTGACGACGGCCAAGTACCTGATCGACGGCACAGGCCAGATTCGGGGGTGACGCGGGTTGCGCGTGTGTATGCTGTGCGCATGGCTCGCGTGAACGTGTCGATCCCCGACGAGCTCTATGCCGTGTTGAAG
>JAYUDU010000216.1:0-5323 GCA_043739605.1 Acidimicrobiales bacterium
CCGGCGCGCCGGGCCAGTGCTTCGAGCTGTGCGGCCGTGCGCTCGCGGCCGCTGCCCGTGAGCACGAGCATCATCACGTCGGTCGCCGAGGCGAAGGCGTTGTGGCCGCGCTCGGGGACGATGCTCTCGACCACGACGATCTCGGCGCCAGGCGCCGCGGCACGCCCGATCGTGGAGAGGATCTCGACGCAGGCGTCGTCGTTCCAGTCGTGGAGCACGGCGGTCAGCAGGTAGCGGTCGTGGCCGCTGGGCACCTCGGCGAAGAAGTCACCGCCGACCAGCTGCATCCGATCTGCC
Source organism: Acidimicrobiales bacterium (assembly GCA_043739605.1). Lineage (GTDB taxonomy): Bacteria > Actinomycetota > Acidimicrobiia > Acidimicrobiales > JAUJNH01 > JAYUDU01. The sequence continues at coordinate 298 of JAYUDU010000216.1, forward strand.
CACACCGGGTCGGGGATGACCCGCGCCACCACCTCTGGGAGGTCGAGCAGCGCGCCATGCAACCTCGGATGTGCGGTGAGGATCTCTGCGAGGGCCGCGCCGGTGCCGCCGCCGACATCGCACACCGACCGCACGCTCGACCAGTCGTCCGCGGCGGCGAGCACCACGCCCTGGAGGCCACCACCGGCCGCCATCGCGGCATCGAACGTGGCTCCGGCCGCGGGCTCCACCCGTTGCACCCACTCGAAGAACGGCGCACCGTGAGCGACCTCGAAGCCCGCTTCGCCGGTACGAGCAGAGTGCGCCAGGCGTGCCCATGCCGCGCTCGACCATGCAGAGCCCATGAACGTCGGCCACACCCCGAAGGCGCCACCCGCAGTGACGAACGGCCCGTCGGCACGCAGGGCGCGCATGAACCTGTTCTCTGCCCACCGTCCGTCTCGACGCCGCGCCACGAAGCCCCGGCTCCATGCGTGACGTAAGATCCGTTCGCAGGCGTCGATGTCGCCCTCGACTGCTGTAGCCAACGCTGCGCTCGACAGCGGCCCGCCGGCCAACGCCGCGGGCACACCGAGCTCGACGAGCGCACCGACGACGTGGGTGTCGATGGCAGCGAGCGCGGTCTCCACGACCTGTACCTGGGGAGGCGCCATCGCCAACACCGCCCGCCCGAGCGCGCCGCGCAGCCGCATCGTGGCCGCCGACACGCGGCCGGGGGGCAGCATCGGCACGCCCATCCGCAGCGCGGCGCGACGTGACAGACGCACCCGAGACCACACCGAGGCGATGTCCATTGCCGGAGGGTAGGTGGCAACCCAGGCTCGGCCTACTATCGCGGTGCGATGCCGTCTTTCGAAGTTCTCGTCGAGGTCCGCCACCGGCCGGGGATCGCCGACCCCGCCGGCGCCACCATCGAGCGGTCGCTGCCGACACTCGGGTTCGCTGGCATGTCTGGCGTGCACGTCGGCAAGGCGATCCGCTTGACGGTCGTAGCCGCCGACGCAGACGATGCCGCGGCGCAGGTGAACAACCTCTGCCGCCGCTTTCTCATCAACCCGGTCATCGAGGACGCGTTCGTCACCGTCGAGGCGGGCGTCTCGCCATGACGCAGACCGTCGCCGTCGTCGTCTTCCCCGGCTCCAACTGCGAGCATGATGTCGTCGAAGCGGTCGAGCGCCTTGGTGCCGCGGGCCGGCTCGTCTGGCACGCCGAGGCTGACCTCGGCGATGTCGACGCCGTGGTCGTGCCGGGCGGGTTCGCACACGGCGATTACCTGCGTCCCGGTGCCATCGCTCGGTTCAGCCCGGTGATGGGGGCGGTGCAGGCGTTCGCTGAGGCAGGCGGCCCAGTGGTCGGCATCTGCAACGGCTTCCAGGTGCTGACCGAGGCCGGCCTGCTGCCGGGAGCGCTGCAGAAGAACGCGGGGCTTTCGTTCCGATGTGAGATGGCAGAGCTCGTGGTCGCTACCAGTCGGTCGGCCCTCACCTACGGCGTCGATGTCGGCAGCCGCCTGCGGGTGCCGATCAACCACTTCGAGGGCAACTACACCATCGACTCGCCCGGCCTGGCAGCGCTCGAAGCCAATGACCAGGTCGTCGTCCGCTATGCCGACAACCCCAACGGCTCCATGGGCGACATCGCCGGTGTGTGCAACGAGGCCGGCAACGTCGTCGGCCTCATGCCCCACCCCGAGCGTGCCAGCCATACTCTGCTCGGCAGCGAAGACGGCAACGTCCTGCTCTCCGCCCTCCTCCGCCACGCTCGGGGGTCTCGGGGGGCGAAGCCCCCCGAGTGACTAAACGCCCGCCCGCTTGATGTTGGCCTTCTTCAGCACGGCTGCGTCGACGCCGGCCTCACGCCATGCTGCGTACGAGATGCCACGGCGGTTGGAGTACTCGCCAGCGACCTGCACGAAATCGCCTTCGAGTGACGTCAGATCGACCTTGATGGTGACGGTGGTCAACTCTCGCATGAGGTTCATGCGCTCCTGCGCCATGTGGGCCTTGTCGAAGCTCGATGCGCTTGAGAGCTTCGCGTCGATCTCGGCCAGACGGTTCTTGATGGTGTCGGTGCTGCGCTTGCGACCGCGCTTGGGCTTGTGGGCGTCGAGGGCGTCGAGGTAGCGACGGACCAGGCGGCCCTGATCACGACCAACCGCCATCGCTTCCTTCTGCGAGTCGCTGACGACGCGCTTCTTGCTTGCGGCCGTGGCTTTCGCCGGGGCCTTGGACGCCTTGGCGGTCTTGGCGACTGCCTTGGTGGGGGATGCTGCTTTTGCTGCCATGAACTCGCATTCTGGCTTGCTCGAGCGACGCAAAGCAAGCACCCTCAATTCGGAATGCGCGGCCAGCCCGTTCGGCATTCCCGAAGTCGACGAAACCTCGCCGCTCGACCCCGGCCAAAGTCCGCAGATTTGACCGGTTCTGACCGATGTTCACGTGCACTTGGGTGGTGCATCGGCGTGCGAGCGCGACTCGGCTGCGGAGTAGCGTTTGGACGTGCCCGCCCTCCGAACGACCGACCTGCGCAGCATTGCCCGTGCCCTCGGCCTGACCGACGACGAGTTCGTCAGCATCAACCGTGTCCTCGACCGGCCACCGAACGAGCTCGAGCTGGCGATGTTCTCGGTGATGTGGAGCGAGCACTGCTCGTACAAGTCGTCATCGATCCACCTGGAACGCCTGCCGAGCGAGGCACCGTGGGTGCTCGTCGGACCGGGTGAGGGCGCTGGCGTCATCGATGCCGGCGACGGCGTCGCACTCGCGGTGCGCATAGAGAGCCACAACCACCCGAGCGCCATCGAGCCGTACCAGGGGGCTGCGACGGGAGTGGGCGGCATCCTTCGCGACATCTTCTCGATGGGTGCTCGCCCCATCGCCACCATGGATTCGCTCCGATTCGGCCCACTCGAGGACCCCCGCAGTCGTTGGATCGCAGAAGGCGTCGTGGCCGGCATCTCCGGCTACGGCAACGCCGTCGGGGTGCCATGCGTTGGCGGCGAGCTGGTCGTCGACCCGTGTTACGCCGGCAATCCGTTGGTCAACGTTCTCGCACTTGGCCTGTTGCCCATCGACCGTCTGGTCCTCGCCAAGGCGAGTGGCGAGGGCAACCTTGCGGTGCTGATGGGATCCACCACCGGCCGCGACGGCATCGGCGGCGTCAGCGTGCTGGCCAGCGCCGGCTTCACCGACGACGAAGAGGCAGAGGCTGCCAAACGACCCAACGTGCAGGTCGGCGACCCGTTCGAGGAGAAGCGCCTCATCGAAGCGTGCCTTGAGCTGCTCGACCGCCGCCTCGCGGTTGGCGTCCAAGACCTCGGCGGCGCCGGCATCACGTGCGCCACCAGCGAGACGGCGTCGAAGGGCGGCGTCGGCATGGATGTGTGGGTCGACGCCGTCCCTCAGCGTGAACCCGGCATGACCCCCGTCGAGGTCATGACGTCGGAGAGCCAGGAACGGATGCTGGCCATCGTCACGCCCACCCAGCTCGATGCCGTGCTCGAGCTTGCGGCCCGGTGGGAGGTGCGCGCCACCGTCATCGGCCGCGTCACCGGAACCGGCCGTCTCCGTGTGCTCGACCGCGACGAGGCGGACGGCGGGACGGTGTTCGCAGACGTGCCGGCGGTCAGCCTTGAGGAGGACAAGCCCCAGTACGACCGGCCGATGGCGCCACCGGCCGATCTCGCCGCCCGCCGCGCCGACGATCCGATCTCGCTCCCCGCTCCCCACGATTGCGGCGATGACCTGCTGGCCCTGCTGGCCCACCCCAGCGTCGCCGACAAGCGCTGGGTGCACCGCCAATACGACCACCAACTGTTCCTCAACACGGTCGTCGCCCCCGGAGCGGACGCCGCGGTGTTGCGCCTCAAGGCACCGGGTGTCCCGGGCGCCGATGGCTCCAAGGGCATCGCCCTGTCGACGGACGGCAATGGTAGATGGTGTTCTGTAGACCCCCGCGTCGGCGCTACCATGACCGTCGTAGAGGCCGCTATCAACGTGGCCAGCACTGGTGCCCGGCCGCGATGCCTCGTCGACAACCTCAACTTTGGCAACCCGGAGCACCCCGTCGTCATGTGGCAGATCTCCGAGGCCATCGACGGCATGGCCGCCGCCTGCGATGCCCTCGCCATCCCGTGCGTTGGTGGCAACGTCAGCCTCTACAACGAGAGCAGGGGCGTCGACATCGACCCCACCCCGGTCGTCGGCGTTGTCGGCATCATCGAAGAGCTCGACGTGCCACCACCGTCCGTCGAGCTATGCGATGGCGGCATGCTCATCCTGCTCGGCGGCACCGCCGATGCCAGCGGCGCGGGCGGCGAGCTCGGCGGCTCGATGTGGGCGGACGTCATGCACGGCCACCGCGGCGGCCACCTCCCCAGCGTCGATCTTCCCGCGGTCAGCCGCCTCATCGACCTGCTCATCAACCTTGTCGATGACGGCCTCATCTACGGCATCCATGACGTCAGCGATGGCGGTCTCGCAGTATGCCTCGCAGAGCTTGCGGCCATCTCCGGGCTCGGTCTTGAGGTGGTCGACGTGCTCGGCCACCAAGCATTGTTCTCAGAGGCCGCCGGCCGCGTGGTCATCTGCGCCGACGGCGACGGCGCAGCCGCGACCATCGTGCGGCGCGCCCTCGACGCCGGCGTGGCCCATCAGGTGTTGGGCGATGTCGGCGGCGACCGGCTCATCATCGAGGGCCTCGTCAACGTCAGCGTCGCGCAGGTCGCCGACACCTGGACCGGCGCGCTGCCCGCGCTTCTCGGCGCGTCATGAACCCTTGACCGGCCGGGACCGGCGGACCCCAGTCAGCTGATCGCGGAGCCGACCTGACTGAGTTTGCTCTGTGCGGAGTTGCCGAGGAAGCTGATGGCGACGATGCACACCACGGCGATGAGAGCGACCAGGAGGGCGTACTCGACGAGCGAGGCACCGACCTCTGTCTCGGCGTTGATGCGTGCCCGCAGGTACGGGGCGACGACGGCCTCGAAGTACGACAGCAGATCCATTGATGTGAGCCTCCACGCACG
>JAYUDU010000217.1:0-1956 GCA_043739605.1 Acidimicrobiales bacterium
GAAGCACCGATGTGGAGCGGCGAGCTGTACCTCGAGATGCACCGCGGCACTTACACCACCCACCGCGACGCCAAGGGCGGCAACCGCCGCATGGAGCACCTGCTGGTCGAAGCGGAGACGTGGTGGTCGGCGCGGTGCCTCGAAGCCGGAGGCTGGTCGTCGTATCCGCAGGCCGAGCTCGACGCGGCGTGGAAGGAGGTGTTGACGCTCCAGTTCCACGACATCCTCCCCGGGTCGTCGATCGGCTGGGTGTACCGGGATCTGCGCGATGCCTATGCCCGCCTGGCCCCTCAGATCGAGGCACTGCGGGACCGAGCGCTGTCGTGGAGTGGCGGTACGACCACCGTCGTCAACCCCATGGCACGCCATCGCCGGGGGTTGGTCGATGGCAACTGGGTCGCAGTCCCGCCGCTCTCGGTCGTACCCCTTGACACCGCGATCGCCTCCGCCGCGACGCTCGGCCCCGACGGCGTTGAGAGCGGCCCGCCGCCGGTCATGGTGCGGGGCGACGGTTCCGCGCCATGGGCCGCCAACGGCCGCGTTCGCATCGCATGGGACCCGGCGACTGGCGAGCTGACCGGCGTGCGCCTGCTCGACGGCGCAGTCCCTCGGGAGGCCGTCGCCGACGGTGCCACCGTGCACCTCGACCTGTTCGACGACCGGCCGACCGAGTACGACGCCTGGGACATCGACGGGCACACGCTGGCCAACCCGGTGCCGTGGCTGGCGGCCGATGAGGTCGCCGCGACCGACGACGGCTACCTCGTCCGTCGCACCTCGCCGAGCGGTCGCTCGACCCTCACCCAGCGCGTGCGGCTTCGCCCAGGCTCTCCTCGCATCGACCTCGAGATCGATGTCGACTGGCACGAGGACCAGACCCTCCTGAAGCTCGCCGTCCCCACGTCCCTCGCTCCCCCGACGGTCACCTGCGGCATCCAGCACGGGACCGTCCAGCGGCCGACGCACCGCAACACCAGCTGGGATGAGGCGAAGTTCGAGGTGTGCGTCCACGGGTTTGCCGACCTCGGCGAGCACGGCTTCGGCGTCGCCGTCATCCTCGACGACATCTACGGCCTCGACGCCATCGACGGCACCATCCGGGTGTCGCTGCTCCGCAGCCCGATGGCTCCCGATCCCGACGCCGACCGCGGAGAGCACCACCTACGGGTCTCGCTGCTCCCCCACCTCGGTACGTGGGCCGAGGCTGGCGTCGTGGAAGCGGCAGAGGATCTGGGGCGCCCGCTTCGCCTTGGTCCGTCTGCGGCAGCACCCGTCGCCCCGGTTGCGTTCGTGGATGGACCGTTCGGAGCCGCTGGCATCTCGATCGAGTCGATCAAGAAGGCTGAGGACACCGACGCGCTCATCGTTCGCGTCCGCGAGACCCGCGGCGGTCGCGGGTTCGGCGTGCTCCGGGTCCCCTTGGCCGAAGCCGCCGAGCAGTCTGCGACGAGGGTCGACCACCTCGAGCGTCCGCTCGCCGGCGCCCCCTCCGTCGGTCTCCCGCTGATGCTCGAGCTGCGGCCCTATGAGGTGGCGACCTTCTTGGTCGCCTGAGTGGGCCGCGCTGCCCGCTTGGGGGCCGCGAAGACAACAGCAACGACGTCGGGGGCGACCCGATCGCCAACCCATTCGCGCTCACGTCGCGTGGTTCTGCGTTCTGGCCGGGGAATGCTCCGGTTTCCGACGCGATCTGCGGCCGGATCGCCCTTGCGGCCCGAGCCTCAACGCGTTCGTGCGCTTCGGTACGAACGCGGTGGAACCTCAAGTCGCGCCAACCAACCAGCGAGACCGACGATCTCGCACCCCGCGCGCCGCTCATGGCCTCTGGCCTTCTCGGAGAGGACCGCTCCAGCACGGCCGCTCGGGCCAGTCAGGACACGTGTCCATGCGCCTCAGCGCCGCTACCCGACGCAGACGCCGACCGTCAGCGTGCCAGCGTCACCATCGAGGGACGCG
>JAYUDU010000218.1:0-1945 GCA_043739605.1 Acidimicrobiales bacterium
GCCCGGCATGACGCCGCTGCCGACGGTGTTCCATCGCGTCGAGAGCGCCAGTCGCGTGAAGCGCTGCGCCCGCGGACTCGCCGCCAGGCGGTCCTTGGCTTGCGAGGCGTAGAAGTCGATGTGGCGACCTTCTTGGCGCATGATCCGATTGAGCAGCTCGGTCAGCACCGGGTGCTCGGCGCGTCGAGACAACTGGGCGTAGCCGGCCTGGGTCGTCCATTCGTTGATGGCACCCCACGTCATGTGGATGGCGGTGAAGTCACTGCCGAGAAGCTGGCCGGCGACCGCGGTGATGAGCAGTCCGAGGCGGTCACGCGACTCCTTGGTGGTGCGCATCGGAGCGACGCGGTCGGTGCCGGCGGATTCACCGTGCGCACGGAGCACGGCCCCGAGCGCCTCGCCGTGCCAGAACTCCTCGAACGCCCACAAGCTGAGGAACGCCGTGACCTCTGGGTCTTCATGGGCGGGCGTGAGGAGCACCTCGCGCAGGTAGCAGACGGTGTGGTACTCGACGTCGTGCATGTAGCGGACGCATCGCAGGCTGTCGGCATCCAGCGGCGTGGCCGCGAACGCGGCCGCAAGGTCGAGGTCTTCCCACTCAAGCCTGCCCGTCCGGGCCTTGTAGTCCTCGATGTCGAACGCCAACGATCCGTCCTTCCTGTCCGCCACGCCGTCGGCCATCGCTGCGGCGCAGCGACCATCGTTTGAGCGTGTGGAGTGTTCGGCGCCGGAGCGCGAACGGATGACGGGCCTCCTCGTGGTGTGCTCCTAGGATCGTGACCCTGATGACTCCTGAGCTGATCTACACCGGCAAGGTCCGTGACATCTACGACAACGGCAACGGCACCTTGTTGTTCGTCGCCTCCGACCGCCTCAGCGCGTTCGATGTCGTCATGGCGGAGCCGATGCCCAACAAGGGCAAGGTCCTCACTGCGTTCACTCACTTCTGGCTCACCGAGGTGCTCGCCGACGTCTGCCCGAACCATCTCGTCGACATTGTCGCCGATGGTCCGAATGCCGGCAGGGCAATGGTGGTGAAGAAAGCGGAGATGCTCAAGATCGAGTGCATCGTGCGCGGTTACCTGTCCGGGTCGGCTTGGAAGGAATACCAAGAGGCCGGAACCATGCATGGCCAGCAGCTGCCTGCTGGCATGCTGCAATCAAGCAAGCTCCCCTCGCCCGTGTTCACACCATCGACCAAGGCAGATGATGGCTTGCACGACGAGAACATCAGCTTCGAGGAAGCGGAGAAGATCGTCGGCGCAGACATCGCCCGCAAGGCACGCGACATCAGCATCGAGGCCTACGAGCGTGGCGCGGCGTGGGCGGCTACCCGCGGCATCATCATCGCCGACACCAAGTTCGAGCTCGGCGTGATCGAGGGCCAGATCGCGCTGTGCGACGAGGTCCTCACCCCAGACTCTTCTCGGTTTTGGCCGGCGACCGGCTGGGCGCCCGGCGACGTGCCGCCCAGCTTCGACAAGCAACCCATCCGCGACTGGCTCGAGACCACCGGCTGGAACAAGACCCCGCCGCCGCCCGCCGTGCCCGCTGAGGTCATCGCGGCCACCACTGCCCGTTACCGGGAGGCGTACACCCTGATCACCGGCAAGGACCTCGACGCGTTCCCAAGCTGACCGCCGGCCGGCTCAATAGTCGTCGTAGTCGTCGTCGTCGTCCCCATAGGGGAAGGCGTCGCGGACCCAGGTCGATGCGTCTCCTTGGCGGCCTTCGAGAAGGCGAGCTGCGAGCTCGAGTCGGGCCTCGTCGTTGGCGACGCGCTGCGTGCGCACGAAGGAGCGGGGTGGGCGTCCTTCTGTGGCGCGTGTCATCGCCCCGCCGACCTGAATGGCGCCGCCTGCCGGTCCAACGGTCGGGAGGTGTCCGGCGTTGCGGAGCGCGTCCATCACGGCCGCGTGCGACCTCGCGGAGACGAGCACGGTCG
>JAYUDU010000219.1:0-5277 GCA_043739605.1 Acidimicrobiales bacterium
AGTGCGTGCCGGCAGCGCACGCCGTGACCACGGCCTGACACGGGCCACGAAAGCCGTGACGCATGCTGATGGCGGCGGCGGCGGCGTTGTTCATCATCATCGGGACGAGGAACGGGCTGACTCGTTTGAGGCCCTTCACGTGCCCGTTGATGATCTGTTCCTCGAGCGAGTCGAGCCCGCCAACGCCGGTGCCGACGATGGTGCCGATGCGCTCTGGGTCTGCCTTCAGGTCGCCGCTGTCGGCGAGCGCCTCTGCCGCCGCCACCGCCGCGTACTGGGTGAAGCGGTCGACGCGGCGAATCTCCTTCGGACCGAAGATGGCCTCCGCATCGCAGCCCACGACCCTGCGGACGGACTGGTTGCCCGGCCGCAGCGGGTCGACTTCGCCGGGCGGCGGGGCGGGGCTGAGCAGCCCTGCGAAGAACGCGTCAACGCCGATGCCGCACGGTCCGACGACACCGAGTCCGGTGACGGCAACCCTGCGACCCTGCTGGGTCGGTCCTGCGACGAGCATGCTGGCTCCTTCGAGCGGTGTGAGTGAGTGTGTTGACGCGCTGCTGCGAGCGGCAGCGCGCCATGTGATGAGCGGACGGCCTCAGCTGAGCTTGCCGAAGAGCAAGTCGAATGCACCGCCAACGGTGGTGACGCCCTCAAGCTCCGACTCGTCGATCTCGACGTCGAAGTCTTCTTCGAGCTTCATCATGAGTTCTGCGAGGTCGAGGCTGTCGGCGTCGAGATCGTCGCCGAACGATGCGGCGGGGACGACCTTGTCGACCTCGACGCGCAGGACCTCGACCACCGCAGCGGCGTACTTCTCGAAGGCTGCGTCACGGTCCATGCTGGGTTTCTCCTGATGTTGAAGGGGTTGAAGGCGCTGCGGTCGACGGGAGTCGATCGGAACGGAGTGAGCCTAGGAGGGTGCTGAAGTAGCAGGCAACGAAGCGGCCGACTGCCCGGTTGACTGCGCCCCAGGAGTCGATGCTGGGTTGTCGTCCACTCCTTCAGACTCTTGTCGGAGGCTCGGCGACCGGGCACCAGCTACGAGGCTGCGACGGCCGAGGCCGCCGCAGCCTCCGCTGCCGCGGCCGCGCCGGGTTCGAGCCATCGCCATCGCCACGCCACCGATGCCCACGTCATGCCGGCGCCGAACCCCGACGCCAGCACCAGTGCGCCCGTGTGCAGGCGGCCGTCAGCTCGTGCCGCGTCCAAGGCGAGGGCGATGCTGGCTGCAGACGTGTTGCCGGTGGTGGCGACGGCCAACGCGAACCGATCAGATGGGATGCCGAGGCGATCGCCTGCGGATTGGATGATGCGCAGGTTGGCCTGGTGCGGCACGAAGAGGTCGACGTCTGCCGGTGTGAGCTTGGCGTGGTCGAGTGCAGCCCGCGATGACTCTGCGACGACGCGAACTGCCTTCATGAACACGGCACGGCCGTCCATGGTGATGGTGCCGCCGTGTGGGCAGGTGAGCAGCGCGTGCGCAGTGCCGTCGGTGCCCGCCTCCCAGCCGAGCGGCCCATCTTCGGGGTCGTCTGACGCGGCGAGCACCAGCGCTCCGGCCCCGTCGGCGAAGAGCACCGCAGTGGCGCGATCGCCCTGATCTGTGATGGATGCCATCGTGTCCGCTCCAACCAGCAGCACACGTTCGACGCCTGCGGTGATGAGCGATGCGGCCAGCACGAGGCCGTACGCCAGGCCAGCGCACGCGGCGTTGACGTCGATCGACCCGCAGGTGAGCCCGAGATCCCGTGCGATCGTCGCACTCGTGGCGGGCATGAGCGCGTCTGGCGTCTCGGTGCACAGCACCAGCATCCCGATCTGGCTTGGGTCCAGCCCGGCGTCGGCGAGCGCGGCGCGTGCCGCAGCGGTGGCGAGCTCTCCGGTGGTGCCGCCGATCCGTCGTTCGCGAATGCCGGAGCGTTCGACGATCCACTCGTCGGTGGTGTCGAGCGTGGCGGCGAAGTCGTGGTTGGTGACGATGCGGTCGGGCAGGGCGGTCCCAAGTCCAACGACGCCGACCCCTCGTCCGCCCATGGGCGCAGGCATCTCAGCGTCCTCCGGGGGCTTCGCGGGCTTCGGGGGCGCTCATCGACTCAGCCGCCCATCAGCCATGCGACCGGCTGGCCCTCGATGAGTCGTTCGCCATCCACTGCGAGCATGCCTTGCAGTGTGCCAGCGAAGGCACTGCGCACGTCGACGTCGGCCACCGTTCCGAGCAGCCCGCCGACCTCCACCGCGGCACCAACGGCGGTGCCAACCGAAGCGGGTGCAAACACTCCTGCGGCGGGGCTAACCACGAGTCGTTCGCGCATGGCGAGGTGCTCGCCCTCTGCGATCGGGGCCGCGTTCGTGAGGTGTGCCACGGGCGCGATGGCCTCGAGCAGCGCATCGACGTCGTCGGGTGTCGCCACACTTCGAGCCTTCACGCCGGGCAGGCCCCGCTTGGCGAGGCCGGTCAGAACGTTGCCTGGACCGATCTCGACGAGCATCGACGCACCCATCGCGCCGAGCTCTGACAGCGACTCTCGCCACCGCACCGGGCTGCACAGCTGCCTGGTGAGGAACTCTGCCCACCGAACCGCGTGTCGGTGGCTCTTTGCGTCGACGTTGGTGACGACGGGGACGTCGGCGTCGTTGAAGCGCACCTCGGCCAGCGCCTTGCGCAGCTGCTCCTGAGCTGGTGCCATGAGTGGCGTGTGAAATGCGCCGCCGACGGGGATCGCCATGACGCGCTTGGCGCCGAGCTCCTTGGCGATCTCGCCCGCGGCGGCAACGCCTTCGACGGTACCGGCGATGCCAACCTGACCAGGCGCGTTGTCGTTGGCGACCCACACGCCTGCTGCCGGGTTGGTGCCTGTCGCCCGCGCGCACGCCTCGTGGCACTGGTCGATGTCGAGACCGAGGACGACGGCCATCGTGCCGGGCCGGGCTGCGGCGGCCTCCTGCATCGCTTCGCCCCTCGCCGCGACGAGCCGCATGCCGTCCTCGAAGCCAACTGCTCCGGTCGCGATGAGCGCCGAGTACTCCCCGAGGCTGTGACCGGCGGCGAGGCCAGGGATGAGGCCGGTGCGCTCGACCGCGTCAAGGACGACGAGGCTGAGGGTGCATGTGGCCAGCTGCGCGTTCCGGGTGTGGCGCAGCTCGTCCTCGTCAGCGTGCAGCAACAGCGAACCGATGTCGCGGCCGGCTGCGTCTGATGCGTCGGCGACCAGTTCCCACGAGGGGTGGTCGATCCAGGGCGCGCCCATGCCGGGTCGTTGGCTGCCTTGGCCGGGGAAGCAGAACGCGAGCATGTCCGGGCTCCCGACCTCGCAGCGCAGCGAGGGGTTACAACCTGGACGACATCATCGCGTGAACAGCTTCGCCGCTGCGGCGAACGGGCCGGGCTGATCGGGAAGCCCGAGCGCCGCGGCGTTGGCTTGGAGCCTCGCCTCCCGATACCCGCCTGCGGCCACCGTGACGGCGCCGACGAGCGCGAGACCGATGACGCCCCGCCTGCCGAGCCGCCGTTTCAGGGCCCTCAGGGGCCGCGTCGCCGCGTTCCCCATCCGAACGAGCATTCGTCCGCCGCCCCTGAACGTGTTCGTCACTGCCATGTCGCGCAGCGTAACGTTGGCCACCTCAGTCGGCCCTTGTACTCCAATCGGCAGAGAGGGCGGTCTCAAACACCGCACAGTGTGGGTTCGAGTCCCACCAAGGGCACAACACCCTGGTCGCAGCGTTGAGGCGTGCGGCCAGTCGACCGGATGCGGTCTTCCATCGAGCGCGTCTGCTAGCACTCACGGCGTTCATACGCCCACGGTAGGAGATTACGTTGCAGATTCGCTCAGGCAGGTTTACAGCCATGGTGCTGACCGTTGGCCTTGCCGCCACCGCTTGCAGCAGTGGCGACAGCGGTTCGTCGTCGAAGGCGGCGGAGTCGCCGTCGGCCACACGTGCGAAGGCGGCGGATGCAAACCCGGGAGACACCCCTGCGCCGACTGGCCCATCCGGCCCCTACACACCGACCGGCACGCTCATTGCCGACACCGGCTTCCGGCCGGAGGCAGACGGCTTCGGTGTCGAGAACTATGGCGCTGACGTCAACGGCGCCGCCGCAAAGAACCTCGGACCTGTCGAGATGCGCAAGCTGTTTGGCGACGGCGTGTGCACCGACGCCACGGCCGGCCTCTGTGACCTCACCCCCGAGGCCCAGGCTTGGATGACACACACGAACACGAGCATGGCTGGCGGACACTGCTACGGCTTCTCTGTGGCCAGCCTCCTGTTCTTCAAGAAGCAGCAGGCGGTCGCTGATTTCGGTGGCGACGCGACCCCAGCGCTCTCCGTCGGTTCGAGTCAAGCGGTCCAGCAGAACATCGCCTACGGCTGGGCGTTGCAGACGCTCGACTCCGTCAACGCCGCCGCTGTCAAGGGCACGCCCAACGAGGTGTTGGACCGTCTCATCGCCGCACTGAAGCCGGATGCTCCCGACACGTACACGATCGGAATCTACAAGGCGGATGGCAGTGGCGGGCATGCAGTCACTCCGTACGCAGTCGAGGACAAGGGCGACGGCAAGATGAACGTGCTGATCTACGACAACAACTACCCGAAGATCACCCGGGCCATGGCGTTCGATCGCACCAGCGACAAGTGGACCTACGATGCCGCCACCAACCCCAGCGAGCCGAGCGAGCTCTACCAGGGGGATGCCACCACGAAGAGCTTCGAGCTCGACCCGACGAACCCCGGGCTGGCGGCGCAACCGTGCCCGTTCTGCAACAAGGTGAGCGGCGCTCCCTCGAACTCTGCAAAGGGGTCTGCAGGCGCTTCCAAGGGGTCTGCGGCGCCGCTATCGCCGATGGACCAGATCTACCTAGAGGGCAGCAACACCATTCATGGGCACCTGCTGATCACGAATCCAGCGGGACAGCGGCTCGGCTTCGTAGACGGCAAGGTCGTCAACGAGATTCCGGGAGCCAAGTTCGACCGGACGTTCTCCGACCAGGACTGGAAGAACTCGATCGAGCCCGACTATTTCGTTCCAGACGGACCGAAGTACTCGATATCCATAGATGGCAGCGTGCTGCAGACGACCGATAGCACCAGCGTTGGGGTCATCAGTCCGAGCTCGGACTTGTCTGTTGACGATATCCTCTTGAAGCCGGGTGAAAAGGACACGCTCACGTTCGAGAAGGATGCGACGAACATGGCGTTTACCGCAGGCAACCCGCAGAAACCGACGTTCACGCTCGGGGTGTCCGACGACGCAGCCGACTACGCATTCACGCTCAA
>JAYUDU010000220.1:0-5270 GCA_043739605.1 Acidimicrobiales bacterium
ACCGACGCAACGTCGACGCCGAGGTTCCGACCGGCCTGCTCTGCGACCTTGGTCCGCCCCGTATCGGGCGCCACGATGACGAAGTCGGTTCCCGCAAGCGTCTGCAGGTGGGCGAGCAGCACGGGCATGGCGGTGAGGTGGTCGACAGGGCCGTCGAAGAAGCCTTGGATCTGGCCAGAGTGCAGGTCGATCGACATGAGCCGGTCTGCGCCGGCGGCCAGGAACAGGTCTGCGATGAGCCGGGCCGTGATGGGCTCGCGACCCTTGGACTTTCGGTCCTGGCGGGCATACCCGTAGTACGGCATGACGGCCGTGATGCGCTTGGCGGATGCACGCTTCGCGGCGTCGATCATGACGAGCTGCTCCATGATCGAGTCGTTGACCGTCATCGACTCGCTCTGGGCGTGCGTCTGGATGATGAACACGTCTGCGCCCCGCACGTTCTCACCAAGTCGACACCGCAATTCTCCGCTGGCGAAGTCGGTGATGCCCGGGTCGGCCAGCTCGACGCCGAGGTGGGCGGCGATCGCCTCGGCGAGGGGCATGTGCGCCCGACCGGCGAAGAGGAGGAGCCGGCGCTGCGGGGCGAGCTCCATGGTCGTGATGGGCACGGGGTCGGTCTCCTGAGGGCGGGGCGGCGAGATCGTGGCCAGCATGACCGGTGGCGAGGGCGGGTGCCACTCTCCGCCCGGCGCCTCGGCGTCACATGATGTGGGAGTGGGGTCCGGTGCTGGTGTCTGGCGCCACGATGGAGCCCGGCTCCAGCACTGCGTACGGCCCGACTCGGCACCCAGCACCCAGCGTCGCCCGATGGGCCACGGTCTGCTCGACGCAGGCACCGGTGCCGACCTGGCAGTCGACGAGGCGGGCGTCTGGACCGATCTCTGCCCCGTCGCCAACGACCGTCGCGCCCTGGAGGACGGTGCCCGGGTACAGCGTGATGTCCCTCCCCAGCACGACGGTGGTATCGACGTAGGTCTGCGCCGGGTCGACCATCGTCACGCCTCTGCGCATCCACTCGTCGTTGACCCGCCTCCGCAGCTCCGCCTCCGCAAGCGCCAGCTGGATGCGGTCGTTGACGCCCATGGCCTCTGTGACGTCCTCCATCTCAACACCGCCGACCCTGTGGCCAGCGGAGGAGAGCACCTCGACGATGTCGGTGAGGTAGTACTCGCCCTGGGAGTTGTTGGGCTCGATACGGCGGAGCGCGGGCGCCAGCAACGAGCGTCGGAAAGCGAAGATGCTGGTGTTGATCTCACGCCCGTGACGCTCCTCGTCTGTAGCGTCCTTGTGCTCGACGATGCGCAGGACGCGGTCGTCCTTGCCCCTGATGACCCGCCCGTACCCGGTGGCGTCCTCCACGATGGCGGTCATGACGGTGGCGGAGGTGGCCTCGTAGCGGTGGGCATCGATGAGGCCCGCAAGCGTGACGGACCGCAGCAGCGGGGTGTCGCCGGCCAGCACGAGCACATCGGCCTCTTCGTCGTCGGTGAGCGCTTCGTCGTCGTCGCCGGCGAACGCGGTCATGGCGACGGCGACGGCATCGCCGGTGCCCCGCTGCTCTGGCTGCTCGACGAACTCGAGGTGGAGGCCGGGCGGCGCCTGGTCGATGACCGCCTTCTGCACGCGCTCTGCCCCATGGCCGACGACGACGACGACGCGATCGATGCTGTAGCCGTGGTCAGCCAAGCCCGCCACGGCGTGGAGGACGTGCAGCACCATCGGCCGGCCGCACAGGCGGTGCAGTGGCTTCGGGCGAGACGACCGCATGCGAGTGCCCTCTCCGGCCGCGAGCACGATCGCCGAGATCTGACGCATGTGAATGGTCTACCTCCCCGTGCGTGGTATTCGGACGCACCCTCTCTGTGGTTGGCGCGCTCTCGGACCCGCGCCGCTGGTGGGACGGGTGCGCACGCCCGGATGGGCGAGCGCTCCACCGATTTCGTCCGTCAGCGCGAAGGCCCCGCGCTTTCACACGCGAACCCTACGAACGCGGTGGGACTTCGTCGGGACGACGCCGACATCGGCCGGGCGTCCACGAACGTCGCCAACGTCCACGTTCGTGGTGCCAGAAGCCCGGCGGGACTGCGGTCGATCTCGATCCGGCCGGACGGCGGGTCGAGCACGACAGAGTCGTCAGCGAACGATGCTCCAAGCACGGCGCCGACCGGGAACGTCCGTCGGGCGCGATAGCGGCCGGCTACGACCGCCGCGCCGTAGGCCAGCGCTTCCCGTTCCCCAACCACGCATCGATGCTACGGGCGTCAGCGGCGCCGCAGCTTGCGGAACGGACGCTGCACGAGCGATACGAGGGCCGAGATCTCGGCGACCTTCAAGACGCGAGCGGCGATGAGCAGCGACGGGACCGCTACCCCGATGGCGGCGGCGCACTGGGCGATGCCGGTGATCGTGGGGCCGGCGCCGAGGTCGCGAGCGGAGATCTCGACAAGGGCGACCGCCGCCCCCATGACGGCGGCGGCAATGACGATGCGCACCACAAAGGCTCCGACGCCGGCACGCCACCCACGGCCGACGCGTCGATCGATGACCGCCGCCGCCGCGATCGCCGCTGCGGTGTAGGCGATGCCGTAGCTGGCGGCGAGGCCGCGCACCCCGAAGCTCGGGAACAGCGCCACGGCGGCGATCACGTTGACGACGTTCTCGAAGCAGTAGAGGAGGAAGACCGTTCGCAGGTCCTTCATCGCCTGGAGGGCCACGGTCAACAGCTGAAAGGCGGCGAAGCCGGGCAGGCCGAGGGCGAGCGCGGCGAGCGCTCCCCCGGTGCGGACGGTGTCGTCGTGACCGAACTTGCCGTGCTGGAGGACACTGGCGACGAGCGGCGTGGCGATCAGGCACAGCCCGACGCCGGCCGGGACGATGACGACGAGGGTGGTGCGCAACCCGACCCGCAGGCGACGGCCCAGGTCGGTCAGCTCGCCGCGCAACCAGTGCTCTGCCATCGTCGGCTGTAGTGCCGTGCGGATGGACACGGCGTAGATCCCATACGGCAAAAGGAAGAAGACCATGGCCGCGACATACGACGACTGCGCCCCGACGGTCCTGGTGGCCAGCCGATAGACGACCCACAGCGCGATCTGGTTGGTCACCACGATGCCGAGCGTCCACCCAGACAACGACGCGACGCGGCGAACCACCGGCGACCGCGGCTCCCACACCGGCCGCAGTCGGGTGCGCCCAACGAGGCCGACGGCGACGAGGCGCTGGGCGAGGATCGCGCCCATGGCGACGACGCCGAGACTGGTCCCCAACCCGAGCACCGCCACGGCTGCGTGGTCGTGGCGGAACGAGTCGACGTCCAGCGAACGCGTCAGGCGGGGCACCAACAACAACGTGACGATGACGATGACGTTGTTGGCCACCGGGGCGAACATCGGCGAGGCGAACCGCCGACGGGTGTTGAGCAGCGCGGTGGCCAGCGTCGTCACTGCGTAGGCGACGATCTGGATGGCGAACAGGCGAACCAGAGACGTGGCGAGCGCGAGCTGGCCCGCCGTCGCGTCGCTCGACAGGTATGTCCGGGCGAGCACCGGCGCCGCAAGCGCGAAGAGCAGCGCCCCGACGGTGGCCACGATCATCGTCAACGTGACGACCGCGGACGTGTCCCGCCACGCACGGTCGGCGTCGGGGCCCTTGCGGTCGGCTACGGCCAGCTGCTCGACGAAGATGGGGATGAGCGTCGCCGAGAGGACCCCTCCGAGCAGCAGCTCGTAAACGATGTTGGGCGTGGTGTTGGCGACGTTGTAGGAGTCGCTCAGCCGGCCCTGGCCGATGGCGACCGCCAGTGCGATGTTCCGCCCGAACCCGGTGAGCCGAGAGAACCCGGTGCCGACCGCCATCGTGACGCTCGAGCGAGCGAGCGAGGCGGGCGCGGCCGCGGGGTGGTCCTCCATGCGATCGAGGAACGATTCCAGCACACGTACCGATCGCGAAGCGCGAAGGTGTCTGCGTGAGCACGTGGATCTGCAAGCTGGACGAAGCCGCGCCGACGCCTGGTGCGGTGCGCGTCGCGGTCAAGGACGCCATCGACGTGGTCGGCGCACCGACCACCGCCGGCTGTCCTCAGGTGGCGGCGACGGCACTGCCCGCCGCGGCCGACGCAGCGTGCCTCAGCGGATTCAGAGCGGCGGGCGCCCACCTCGTCGGCAAGGCCAATTTGCACGAGCTGTGCTTTGGCATCAGCGGCGCCAACGCATGGTCTGGCACTCCCGTCAACCCGTTCGACCCCACTCGCATCCCCGGCGGCTCCTCGAGCGGATCCGCGGTGGCGCTCGCGAACGGCGAGGTCGATGTCGCGCTCGGCACCGATACTGGAGGCTCGGTGCGGCTGCCGGCGGCGTGCTGCGGCATCGTCGGTTTGAAGACCACCATCGGGCGCATCTCGACCGCCGGTGTGTGGCCGGTGTCCGCCAGTCTCGACACGGTCGGGCCCATGGCCCGCGACGTTGCCGGCGTCGTGGCCGGCATGGCGCTGCTCGAACCCGGCTTCGCGGCCGCGGCCACACCGGGTCTGACCATCGGCCGGGTGCGTAGGCCAGGTGTCGACCCGGCCATCGAAGCCGCCATCGACGCCGCGCTCGCGGCCGCGGAGCTGACGGTCATCGATGTGGAGCTGCCCGGCTGGGACGCAACCGACGACACCTTTCGCGACCTGATCCTGGGCGAGATGTACCGCGCCGTCGGCCACCTTCTTGCTCACGACGAGCTGTCATCGTTTCCGAAGGCAGGCATGATCTATGGGTCGATCGTGACCGATGAACGCCTCGCCGCCGCAAAGGTGGAGCAGGCCATATGGCAGGCACAGATGGCGGCGATCTTCGAGCGCGTCGAGGTGCTCGCGCTGCCCGTCATGCCCGTCGAGACCCCGACCTTCGACGAAGTGAACGACCTTCCGATGACCGACCTGACGGCCCCCATCAACGTCGCAGGCAACCCGGGGCTGTCCATTCCCCTTCGCGTGCCGGGCCGTCGCCTGCCGACCGGATTGCAGCTGGTGGGCCCACACGACGGCGAAGCCATCCTGTGCGCCACGGGAGCAGTCGTGGAGGCGGCCACCGCCTGAGCTGACTCCGCCGCAGAGTTGCCGCCGGGTCAGAGCTGGACGAGCTCGACCCCGCCGCCGTCGCCGTCCCAGGTGTTCGCGGCGCTGCGGTCCCGCAGTGAACGAGGGATGTACGGGAGGAGCATGCCGAACGGCTCACCCTTGTAGAGGTGGTGCACCAGGTGGGCGCTGCGAAGCCGCTCCAGCACCT
>JAYUDU010000221.1:0-5262 GCA_043739605.1 Acidimicrobiales bacterium
CGGATCGCAGAGTGCGACATCCGAAGCGCACCCCGGCGCCGTACCTGTTCGCGTGTTGCCCGTCGATCCCTCCCTCAACTGACGATCGCAGAAGAGGACACCACACCGATGCGCGCGCCCTGGAAGCGACCGGCGAAGCCAGAGCGGACCGTCGGCGAGGACGGCCTGATTCGCATGAGCATCTGGGACCACCTCGCAGAGCTGCGGGGGAGGGTGGTGAAGTCGGCGCTGGCCGTCGCGGCGGGTGCCGTCGTCGGGTTCTTCTTGTGGGATCCGATCCTGCGCTTCGTCCAGAAGCCCTACTGCGATCTCAAGCGCGAGAAGTTCAAACAGGGCGTCGACGCCCTCAACACATGCAAGTTTGTTGCGTTCGAGCCACTCGAGCTTGTCGCCACCCGCATCAAGGTCGCAACATACGTCGGCCTGGTCCTCGCGCTGCCCGTGGTGCTGTGGCAGCTCTGGCGCTTCATCACTCCCGGTCTGCACCCGAAGGAGAAGCGCTATGCCATCCCCTTCATCGCGTCGTCGATCGTGTTGTTCCTGCTTGGTGCCCTCATCGCGGTCCTCACGTTCCCGCAGGCGCTGAGCTTCCTCGTCAACATCGGCGGCAACAACGTTGACACCCTCTTCGGCCCGGCGAAGTACCTGAGCCTCTACGTGCTGATCATGCTCGCCTTCGGCCTCGCATTCGAGTTCCCTGTCGTCTTGGTCTTCTTACAGCTCGCGCACGTCGTGAAGTCGTCCCAGCTGATGCAGGTGTGGCGGTACGCGATCGTCGGCATCTTCATCGTGGCCGCGGTCATCACGCCGAGCCAGGACCCGTACTCGCTCCTCGGCATGGCCGTCCCGATGACGATCTTCTACTTCGGGGCGGCCGGCATCGGGAAACTGCTCAAGCGCTGAGCCGCCGTGGAGGGGTGGTTGTCCTCGAATGCGGCAAAGGTGCGAGGCTGGCGACGTGGGCGCCGATGAGCTGACGTTCTGCTTCACGGACATCGAAGGATCGACCGCGCTCATGCGCACCATCGGCCAGGGTGCATACGAGCGGCTCCTGGAGCGCCACAGGGAGCTGATCCGCGCCGCACTTGGCGTGGCTGGTGGCCAGGAGATCAAGACCGAGGGCGACGGGTTCTTTCTCGCCTTCGACGACGCCACCGCGGCCGTCGACTTTTCTGTTGCCGCCCAGCGCAGCCTTGGCGCGGAGGTGTGGCCGACGCGGGTTCGGGTGCGGATGGGCATCCACACAGGGACTGCAGCGCGCCGCCCCGATGGCGACTTCGTGGCGCTGGCGGTGCACCAGGCCGCCCGGGTCGCCGCGCTCGCCCATGGCGGTCAGGTGCTCGCATCTGAGGCGTCGATGGCTGCCGCAGTGCTGACCCCCGGTGTGCGAGCACGATCGCTCGGGACGTTCCGACTGCGCGACTTCGACGGGCCCGTCGCTCTCACCCAGCTTGTCGCCTCGGGCCTCGCCGACGCTTTCCCGCCGCTGCGGGCCGCTCGGGCCGACCACGGGCTGCGCTTGCCCCGCGCCGCCATCGTCGGGCGCGAGCACGAGCTGGCCCTCCTCGCCGGACTGCTCACCACGCACCCGATCGTCACGCTCGCCGGCATGGGCGGCGTCGGGAAGACACGCCTCGCGCTCGAGGCGGCGGCGGCAGCAGCAGCCCAGTTCCCCGCCGGGCTGCACGTCGTCGAGCTCTCCGACATCCACGGAGCACACGGCGTCGACGTGCTGCTGGCCGCAGCATGCGAGGTGCGGCCAGCGCCCGGCGTCCAGGTCCTCGACGCGGTCATCGCCACCTTCGGGTCGGGTCGACGTCTGGTGGTCCTCGACAGCGCGGAGCACGCCCTCGATCGTGCGGCCGAGATCATCGATCGCATCTCGACGGCGTGCCCAAACGTCGTCGTCCTGGTGACGACGACAGAGCCAGTCCGCGTCCGCGACGAGCACGTGATCCTGGTCGAGCCGCTGCCGCTCCCGACCAGCGGCGCGACGGGACTGGACTCAGACGCGGTCCGCCTTGTGCTCCAGCGTTCGGTCGCGGCCGGTGCGGCACTCGGGCCGACGGACGCAGAGACCGCACTGTTGGTCGAGATCGCCCGGCGACTTGACGGGATCCCTCTCGCACTTGAGCTGGCGGCGGTCCGAGTCGCGGAGCTCGGCCTGGCGGCAGTGGTGGATGCCCTCGATGATCGGTTCTCGCTGCTGACCAACGGCTTCCGGACAGCCCTGCCGCGCCACCGAACACTGGAGGCGATGGTGGCGTGGTCAGTCGAGCAGCTCAAGCCGGAAGCCTCAGAGCTGCTGGCGCGGCTCTCGACCCTCGGCGGACGGTGGTCGCCGGGGGACGCTTTGGCGGTGTGCGGCGACGATGAGCGTGCCCCTGATTGGCTCGAAGCACTCGTCGAGCGGTCGCTGGTGGTGGTCGATGACGACCAGGTAACGGAGCGGATCCGGCTGCTCGACACCGTCAGAGCGTTCGCGGTGCGTTCGCTCGACAACGCAGATCGCCAGCGGCTGGCTCGCCGCCGAACCGCGCAGCTGATCGTGCGCAACAACGCGCTGCGCGACGAGCCAGAGGATGCGTACATCCAAGAGATCGACGCGCTCCTCCCTGACGTGCGCAGCGCCCTCTCGATCGAGGACGGCCAGGACATCGGTCAGATCGCAATGCTCGCGGGCAGCACTGCCGCCTGGTTCGAGCAGCGCGGCCTGTGGCAGGAGGGCATCGACGTCATCGAGCGCGTCGTCAAGGCCTGCCCGGTGGGCCCGCAGCGCGCGCTTGCTCTGGCCGGCCTGTGTCACCTGCTCGCCATGTCGGGTCGGATCGAGGCAGCACACCTGGCGGCGGGGGAGGTTCTCGAGCACGCAGAGACGCCGGAGGCACGGGCGATGGCTGTGATGGTGATCACCCCGCTGACGGAGGCGCCGCCCCCCAACGGGCCTGATCTGCTGGCCGTCGCCTTGAGCGAGGTCGAGCCGACATCGGTGGTCGCGCTTGGGCTGCGAACTCGTATCGCCCTGCGCAAGCAGATTCTGGGCGACTTCGTTGGTGGCACCGCCGACCTGGAGGCTGCGCTCGCTGACGCTCTGGCTGTCGGTCGCATCACGCTCGCCGCGCAGACCAGCATCAACCTCGGCGGAGCCCTGCTGCGCCTCGGACGGTTCGATGACGCCCAGCGCCATCTCGACCACGGCCGAAGGCTTGCGCTCGACCGGGGCGCACTCGTCGTCGCCGCGGGGGCGCTCACCAACCTCAGCATCTTGTGCATGGTCCGCGGTGACCCAGCCGGCGCGATGCGTCTCGCCGAAGAGCGTCTCGAGCTGGCGCTGCAGATGGCTCAGCCTCGGGGCGAGGCGGCTGCGCTCGGTGCCGTCAGCACTGCGGCGATGGCGCTCGGCGACCTCACCCGGGCACGCGAGGCAGGCGAGCGATGCGTCGTCCTGTCCCGCCGCCTCGAATCGATCGACGGGGTGGCGACCGCCGGCTTCAACCTGGTCGTGGTGGCCACGATGTTGGGCGACGAGCCTGGAGCAGTCGTGCTCGCCCAGGCCCTCCTCGGGGACATCACCGGGTGCGCAAACCCGGGACTCGAGGCACTCGGAGCCTTCGCGGCGGGTGCGGTGTTGTGCCGGAGCGGCTCGACGGCGGGCATCGAGGTCATCGCCAGTGCGGAGACGCACGGCCGACCGATCGTGCCGCTCGACCCGGGCGACTGGACCTGGCTGGCGGCGTGCGAAGCGATGCTGTTCGACGTTGTCGGCGCGGAGCAGGTCGTCGCGGCCCGAGCGAGGGGCTGTCAGCTCGACCTCGCCGCCGCGGTCGAGACCGCAGCGCGGGCGCTCGCCGACCTCTGATCTTGACGCGCGGACCCGACGACGGCCGATGACCTCCTACGGCCTTCGGACGTCCGGTTCGAGGAAGATGAGCCGAGCCGTCGGTTCTGCCGAGCGCATGCGGGCCTCTGCTCGATCGATCGCGGCGCCGATGCCGGCCATGTCTGCCTGGGGAGCCAACTCGATCTTGGCGGTCACGAGGATGTCGTTCGGGCCCAGCTGCAGGGTGCGGAAGTGGATGAGCGAGACGACGTCCTCGCCGTCGACGATGGCTGCCCGTAGCGCATCGGCGATGTCGCGGTCGGCGGCTTCGCCGACGAGGAGGCTCTTGGTCTCTCGCGCGAGGACAAAGGCGACGACCACCAACAAGATGCCGATGCCGATAGAGCCGACGGCGTCGAAGCGCGGCTGGTCGAACAGGTGCGCCGCGAGCTGTCCAGCGAGGGCGATGGCCAGGCCAATGAGGGCGGCGCAGTCCTCAAGGAGCACCACCGGCAGCTCGGGATCCTTCGAGCGGCGCACGAACGCGACGTAGCCATCGCCGGGCTTGCGAACCCGACGGACCTCGACGAGCGCGGTGCGCAGGCTGAAGCCTTCGAGGACCATCGACAGCACCAACACGACGATGGCGATGGCTGGGCTGTCGAGGTGGGCGGGCTGCACCACCTTGTGGATCCCCTCGTAGAGAGCGAACAGCCCACCCATGCTGAACATCACGAGCGCGACGACGAACGCCCAGAAGAACCGTTCGCTGCTGTGGCCGAACGGGTGGCGTTCGTCCGGCGGACGGAGTGCCCTTCGACCGCCAAGGAGGAGCAGACCCTGGTTGCCGCAGTCGGCGAAGCTGTGGATGGACTCTGCAAGCATCGAGGTGGCCCCCGTCAGCACGAAGGCGACGAGCTTCGCGATGGCGATGCCGACGTTGGCGGCGAACGCAGCGAGGATCGCCTTGGTGCCACCACTGCTCGACATGGAGGCGACTCTACGAGTTCCTCGACACGGGATCGAACGGTCTGCTCAGCAGGTCGCCGCAGAACGCAACGATGCCAGACACGAGTCGATCGGCGGCCTCCCATTGCACGAAGTGACCACAGTCCCGCAGTAGGAATGGTCCGACCCTATTGGGGAAGACGACCTCGGCCATGCGGTCGAACTCCGGATAGATGACGTGGTCGCTTGGCCCGAACAACACCATCGTCCGCGTCGGGTTGGGGGTGGCCATGGCGGTCTCGCCGCTGCGGGCCACCGGGTTGAACACCGATTCGTAGCCACCGAAGCTGGCGCGCAGATGGGCCGAGTCGCCGAATGGCTCTGTGAAGAAGGCGACCTCGTCGGGCGTGAAGGCACCCGGATGCGCCCAGAAACGAGATGTGTAGAACGTGGCGATGTACCGGCGCCGGGCATCGGCCGTTGGCAGATCTGCC
>JAYUDU010000222.1:0-12767 GCA_043739605.1 Acidimicrobiales bacterium
CCAGAATTGTGGCGTCACCCTCGACACGGCGAGCGACGTCGATGGCGTGCCGTCGATCGGCGGCCGACATGCGCACGAACAGTGCGTGCTCGGAGGGAAGGAGGACGCCGAGGACCCACCGGGCATCGTTGATGCGCGGCTCGACCGAGGACAGCGCGCCAACGAAGCGGCGGGCGAGGTGATGGAGGTGTGCGCGGCGACCCGTCGTCACTGGCCGGATGGTCAGCCGAGGGATGCGCAGGTGATGCAGCGCGTCGAGGTCGGTGCCGCCGACAGACGAGCGGGCCCGATGGGACGCTCGCACAGCTCGCACGTGCCGTAGGTGCCTGCGTCGATGCGCACGACCGCGGACCGGAGGCCGGCGAGGTGCGCGACGAGTCCTGACCGCGCGGCATCGGTGTCGCCACGACCGACGTGAGCGAGGCGCGTGGCCACGAGGTCCGCCTCTGCTGCCAGGTCGACCCTGCACTCAAGCAGCGCGGCGATGGCAGCCACCAAGGGGTCCGACGGTGTGTCGTTGACATCGAGCGAGACGAGTGGGCCGAGGTCGCGCAGAACGCCATCGGCCACGAGATCCTGCACCATGAACGTCAAGGCTACCTGGCGCTGAGGGTCCGCGGGGTGGCTCCCCTGTTCGCGTGGCCTCCGAGTCCTACCCCGCCAGGTCGAGCCAGCGATCCTCGGCGTCTGCGAGATCGGCCTGCACGGCGGCGAGGTCGGTGCTCACCTCTGCGATCAGTCTGTGGTCTCCAGAGGCGGAGACCTCGTCGAAGCGCTCGACGAGCCGGTCCCGGCTGCGCTCCAGCGTAGAGATGGCGCGCTCAAGGTCCCGCAGCACTCGCCCTGCGGGCCTGGCAACTGCGGCAGGCGGTGCCTTCTTGGCCGTCGGCCGCTTGGCCGCCGTCGGGGCAGGTGTCGGCTCGTCCTGGGTGGCAAGCCACCCGGCGACGCCGCCCTGGACGGCCCGCACCACACCGGAACCGTCGAGCGCGACGACGCGATCGACGGTCCGCTCCAAGAACGTCCTGTCATGGCTCACGACGACGAGCGCACCCGTCCAGGTGTCGAGCACCTCCTCGAGCACGCGGAGGGTGTCGAGATCGAGGTCGTTGGTCGGCTCGTCGAGCAACAGCACGTTGGGGCGCGCCGCCAAGACCAACACCAGCTGCAACCGACGCCGCTCCCCGCCAGACAGCAACCCGACGGGGCTGTGGCGCGCGTCGGCGCCAAACCAGAACGCGTCAAGCATCCGATCGGTCTCCCACGACGCTGGGTTGGGATGCGACACCAGGTCGCGCACGATCGTGGCCGCTGGCAGATCGATGCCGTGCTGGTCGTACAGACCGACCTGCACCGTGGTGCCAGCACGGACGGCGCCGACATCGGGCGCGCGGCGGAGGGCGAGGAGGTCCAGCAGCGTCGACTTCCCAGAGCCGTTCGGGCCGACGATGCCGAGCCGGTCCCCTCTGCCGAGATCGAGGTCGACACCAGCCAGGATGGGCGCGGCGGCGCCAGGATGCGTGACGCCGGCACCGGCCAGCTCGATGCCTTGGTCGCCGAGGCGAGACGACCCGAAGGTGAGATCGAGGTCGCCGGCCCGCACGGCCGCCTCCGGCCGAAACTCGATGACCGCGGTCGCCCTGGCGATGTGATCCTTCGGCTTGGAGGTGCGGGCCGGCGCGCCGCGGCGCAGCCACTCGAGCTCCTTGCGGGCCAGGATCCGCCGGGTTCCCTCAGACTTCTCGGCCTGCTCCGCGCGGAGCACCTTCGCCTCAAGGTAGGCGGTGTAGCCACCTTCGTGGACGTACGCCTTGCCCGCATCGACCTCGATCGCACGCGTGCACACGCGGTCGAGGAGGTGGCGGTCGTGGGTGACCAGCACGAGCCCGCCGTTCCACCGAGCGAGGTGGGTCTCCAGCCACGCCACGCCGGCCAGGTCGAGGTGGTTCGTCGGCTCGTCCAAGAGCAGAAGGTCCGGGGCGCTGACGAGGGCCTGCGCGAGCGCAACGCGCTTGGCTTGGCCGCCCGAGAGCGAATCGGTAGTGCGCGCAGTCAGCTCGCCAAGGCCCAACCGCGACAAGGCGGCCTCGGCTTCCCACCCCGTACCGACGGCCGAGGCGACGGTGCCCGCCTCCAGCTGGGGCCGCTGGGCCAGCAGCGTGGTGCGCATGCCCCGCCCGGCCCGCACGATGCCGGACTCCGGTTCGATGTGACCGGCCAGGATGCGCAGCAGCGTTGTCTTGCCCGAGCCGTTGAGACCGATGACGCCGATGCGATCACCGGCCCGCAACGTGAGGTCGAGCCCCTCGAACAGGGGCTTTCCTGGCCGCGACGCGGCGACCCCCTCGGCTTGGACCAACAGGGTTGCGCTCACGGGTCGGCCATCTTGGCGCGTGGATGCGCAGCGTCGTACACGGCGAGCAGCCTGTCGGCCGTGACCTTGGTGTACACCTGCGTCGTCGCCACCGAGGCGTGCCCCAGCAGCTCCTGCACCACGCGGATGTCTGCCCCCCGTTCGAGCATGTGGGTGGCGCACGAATGGCGAAGTACGTGTGGCGTCAACCTCCCTCCGAGTCCCGCTTGGCCGCCGGCACGATGCACGATGCCCCACGCCCCCTGCCGCGACAGGCGGCCTCCCCTCGCATTGAGAAAGACCGCATCGGCGTCGCTACGACGCTGCCATCGGTCGGGAACCATCGACGCCCGGCCGCGGTTCCCACCCTCGATCCATGCGGCCAGCGCCCGGCGCGCCAAGCCTCCCACCGGCACGACGCGCTCCTTGGAGCCCTTGCCGAACGCCCGCAGCGTGCCTTCGGTGAGCGCCAGATCGGGAAGCGACAAGCCGACGAGCTCCGAGATGCGCATCCCCGTCGAGTAGAGGACTTCGAGGATGGCGCGGTCTCTGCGGGCGACGGCATCATCGCCGATGATGATGCCAAGCAGGCGCTCCACCTCGGCCTCGCTCAGTGCCTTCGGAAGGCCAGCCGGAACCTTCGGGACACCGACGTCAGCACTGGGATCGAGGTCGGCCATGCCCTCATCGACGAGGAAGCGATGCATGCTGCGCACACTGACCAACGCCCTCGCCACCGATGCGGGGGCCTTGCCGAGGGCGCGCAGCGCGCCCACGTACCGCTCGACCGTCGCCTCGTCGACGCCGCACGATCCGGTCCCGCTGACGGTTCTGCCGTCGGCCACGAGCCACGCCTCGTACGCGAAGAGGTCGCGCCGGTACGCGGCGAGCGTGTTGACGGCCCTGCCCCGCTCGACCGCCAGCCACGAGAGGTACTCCTCCGACCCACGCGACAGCGCCAGTGCACGGACGCGAGGAGCCATCGTGGTGGTGCTTGGCCGTCAGCCGACGGCGACGAGCGGATCAACGAACGGGCGGCCCAACGCGGCGGCCACCGGCTCGTTTGTGACCTCGCCACCGAGGGTCGTCAGGCCATGCGCGAGTGCCGGATCGCGGCGCACGGCATCTGCGACGCCGCGACTCGCCACCGCGGCGACATAGGGCAAGGTGGCATTGGTCAGCGCGTACGTCGAGGTGTGGGCGACCGCACCGGGGATGTTGCCGACCGCATAGTGGATGACGCCGTGCCGCTCGTAGACCGGCTCGTCGTGGGTCGTTTCGAGTATGCCCTCGACGCAGCCACCTTGGTCGATGGCCACGTCGACGATGACAGAACCCGGCTTCATGCCGCGGATCATGTCCTCGGTCACGACGGTCGGCGCCCGGCCTCCCGCGACGAGCACCGCGCCGATGACCAGATCGGCGTCGGCGACGGCTCGCTCCACCGCCCCACGGTTGGAGGCGAGCGTGACGATGCGGCCCTTGTGGATCTGGTCGACCCAACGGAGGCGGTCGAGGTTCTTGTCGAGGAGCAACACCTCGGCCTCCATGCCCGCGGCGATCCACGCCGCACTCCAGCCGACGTTGCCGGCGCCGAGCACAACGACGCGAGCGGGGCGAACACCGGGCGCGCCACCGAGCAAGATGCCGCGGCCGCCATTCTGGCGCTCAAGGAAGTGGGCGCCGATCTGGGTGGCCATGCGGCCGGCCACCTCGCTCATCGGGGCCAGCAACGGCAGCGCCCCGTCGTCGGTCTGCACCGTCTCATACGCAAGTGCAGTCGTACCGGCGGCGAGGAGCGCCTCGCCGACGGCCGGGTATGCGGCGATGTGGAGGTAGGTGAACAGGGTCAGGTCGGGCCGCAAGCGCGCCAGCTCCGGCCCCTGGGGCTCCTTGACCTTCACCACCATCTCGGCGCCCCACGCCTCCTCGATGTCCACGATCGAGGCGCCTGCCCCGCGGTAGTCGGCGTCGCTGATGGAGGAACCGTCGCCGGCGCCCTGTTGGACGGTGACGGTCACATCGTGGGCGACGAGCTCGCGCACGCCGTCGGGCGTGATTGCGACTCGGTTCTCGCCCTTCTTGGTCTCTGCAGGCACACCGACGATCACGATGGACTCCTTCGGTTCAAGATGGCGACGCCCGGCCGCGCGACAGTGCGAACGCTACCGGTCGATCGGAGGCCCGCCGGGTGCAGGCATCTCGCGTGCACGCCTCTGCGCTGCCGAAACCAGACCCAAGAACAGCGGGTGGGGCCGGTCTGGCCGACTCTTGAACTCGGGGTGCGCCTGCGTGCCGACCCAGAACGGGTGGTCCGGCTGCTCGACGAACTCGACGAGACGATCGTCGGGAGAGGTCCCAGAGCACACCAGCCCACTGGCCTCAAGACGGCTGCGGTAGCGGGGGTTGACCTCGTAGCGGTGACGGTGGCGCTCGTATACCAACTCCGAGCCGTACAGCCCTGCCACCTGCGACCCCGGCTCGAGACGGGCCGGGTACAGACCAAGGCGCATCGTGCCGCCAAGATCGGTGACGTTGCGCTGTTCGTCCATGAGGTCGATGACGAGATGCTCTGCGTTGGCATCCATCTCACGACTGTGGGCGCCGTGGAGGTTGGCGACGTTGCGGGCATGGTCGATGACCATCACCTGCAGCCCCAGGCACAGGCCGAGGCACGGGATCGCGTTCTCTCGAGCGAACCCCGCAGCCGCGATCTTTCCTTCGATGCCACGGTCGCCGAACCCACCGGGGATGACGATGCCGTCGAGATGGGAGAGGCGACTCGGGGCCAGCAGCGGACTGATCTCCTCCGCCTGGATCCAGTCGATCTCGACCTTGGCGCCCACCGCGAACCCGCCGTGACGGAGAGCCTCGATGACAGAGAGGTAGGCGTCGGGGAGGTCGACGTACTTGCCGATGAGGCCGATGCGCACGACCTCGGTCGCCGCCTGGACCTTCTCGACCAGCTGCTCCCAGTGCGAGAGGTCTGGGTCGCGGTGGCCCGGCAGCTCTTCGAGCCGCAACAGCGCGGAGATGACCTTGTCGAGCCCTTCGTCGTGGAGAACGAGGGGGATCTCATAGATGCTCGCCGCGTCGATGGCGCTGACCACCGCCTCGGCGGGGACATCGCACAGGAGGCTGATCTTGCGCTTGAGGCCCTCGGAGATGGGGCGGTCGGAGCGGCAGACGATGACGTCGGGCTGGATGCCTCTGCTGCGCAGCTCTGTGACCGAGTGCTGCGTCGGCTTGGTCTTCTGCTCGCCGGTCGGGCCGAGATACGGCACGAGGGTGACGTGCAGGTAGCAGACGTTGTCGCGGCCTGCGTCCTTCTTCAACTGCCGGATGGCCTCAAGGAATGGCAGGATCTCGATGTCGCCAACGGTGCCGCCGACCTCGGTGATGACCACGTCGACGTCGTCGGTCCCGAGGCGGCGCACCCGGTCCTTGATCTCGTCGGTGATGTGCGGGATGACCTGTACCGTCTTGCCCAGGTAGTCGCCCCTGCGCTCCTTGGCGAGAACCGTCGAGTAGATCGACCCGGTCGTGGCGTTCGAGGTGCGGGTGAGCGGCTCGTCGATGAACCGCTCGTAGTGACCGAGGTCGAGGTCGGTCTCGCCGCCATCGTCGGTGACGAACACCTCGCCGTGCTCGAACGGATTCATCGTGCCCGGATCGACGTTGATGTACGGGTCGAGCTTCTGCATCGTCACCCGCAGGCCGCGGGCCTTGAGGAGTCGGCCAAGGGAGGCCGCGGTGAGCCCCTTGCCGAGGCTGCTGGAAACCCCACCCGTCACGAAGATGTGCTTGGCCACAGTGCCCGTACCTCCGGTTCAGAATCGTCGGCGCTCGTCCTGCCGAGAAGACTCGGCAGCGGGCATCCGACTCGCGTACGGGATCTCACCCTACCGCTCCGGCGGTGCGTCGGACGCGGACCACCGCCAACTGCGTCCGCGCGACCCCCGGTGGGCGCTCGATGTCACGTCCGGCGGCCCAGATCGTCGACCATCCGCAACACCGCGTTCGAGCGGATCATCGTTGTGAACGACCACCGCTCACTCGACACGGTCAGCGCGAGGAGCACGGCACAGATCCCGACGCGGGCCCTGGTGGATGCGCCTGCGACAGCGCTCGCGGCGAGCGCTCCGCCCACCAGACCAGCACCGGCATCACCCAACATGACGCGCTCCCCCAGGTCATCAGGGGCCATCGCCAGCGCCGCTCCGACAACGGCCGCGCCCGCGGCGGCTGCGGACGGGTTGCGGCGCCCGACTGCCACCACGGTCGGCACGCCGGCCAGCACGACCACCTTGAGACACCTTCCCGGGGCCCGGTCGAACAGGTTGGCGACGTTCGCGCCGAGCGCCACCACGGCGGCGGCCACCACCGTCGAAGCCGCGCTCGGACGCAGGGAACCGTCGCCGGATCGGAAGCAGGATCGATCGATGAGGGCGGCCGTGATCAATCCGACGGCGGGTGCGCCGATGAGCTTCACAGCGCCTGTGGTGACCCGGCCGGAGCGCAGGGCGCCCACGTGACCCCCCAAGCCGCGGGTGCCCACATCTCCGCTGACGTCTCCCCACAGATCGTCGATGAGGCCCAGCGCACCGCACCCTGCGGCTGCCACGGCGACGGCGGCTGGGGTGGCTGCGGATCGGTGGCTCACCCCCGAATGGCGCTTTGCGACCAGCGCGACCGAACCGGCAAGCAGGGGGGCCACCACCATGGGAGCGATGCCACCCGCGGTTGGCAGCCGGACGCCACGCGCATTCGTCCGCTCGAACACCGGCCGGCAAAGGAGTGGGCGCACCGCGCGGAGAGCGAGCCGGGTGGCCACGGCACCCACCGCCCCCGCTGCTGCGCTCCCTGCGAGTCGCCTCAATCTCATCAGTCTGAGGTTCATGCGGACCCGCCGGCGGCCCCAGATGCAACG
Organism: Acidimicrobiales bacterium; assembly: GCA_043739605.1. Taxonomy (GTDB): domain Bacteria; phylum Actinomycetota; class Acidimicrobiia; order Acidimicrobiales; family JAUJNH01; genus JAYUDU01. The sequence goes on from JAYUDU010000222.1 coordinate 7,284, forward strand.
GGTGCGAGGAGCAGGGTCGGGGGCGGCTCCAGCCGGTCGAGCGCGATCAGGATGAGAAACGGGCAGAGGTAGACGAACTGGATGGCGGTGACGACCGCACCAGAGTCGTTCACGACGTTGCCGACGATGCCAAGTGCGAGCAACGCGACGGCGGCGCGGCGCACATCAGAGCCGACCGGAAGCGACCCGCGCACCCGGCCGGCGAGCAGCGCTCCCAGCGAGATGACGCACAGCACGAGCACGACGCCGAGCCACATCGATCGCGTGTGGCGGGTGTAGGTGTCGAGGTTGTTGGCCACGCGCCGACCGAGGCTGCCCATGGCCGCGGAGCGGCCATGCAACACATCGTCTGCAAACCGACCGAGGTGGGTGCGTCGATCTGGCGGACGGGCGAGGTCGACCGCTGACGCCGCGCCGAGCGCGAGCCCGAGGGCGCCTCCAACGGCCACCACGTGGCCCAGGCGGAGCCGTGTTCGCGATGCCAGCCACAGCAGGCCAAGCAGCGGGACCAGCGAGATGACACCGCCGACGTCGTCTCCGAGCATCGGCGCGCCATCAAACACGATGACGGCGGCGAAGGTGGCCCCGACGACGATCAGCGCGTCTGCTCGTCGCGGTGCATGGCGAAGGTGCGAGGCGGCCGCCACGATCGCCGTAGCGCCGAGGACAGCGAACGCAACGTTCCCGATCCCGCTGAAGCGACCAGAGGTGTGGACGGCGTAGCCGAGCGGGCTCGACACCTGCAGCGGTGCGCCGAGAGCGAGGTCACCCGCGAGCAGGGCGACCGTGGCCCCGCAGACCCATCCAAGCGGAGCGAGCCGGCTCGCCCGCGCAGAGCGCACGGCGATCGCCGCGATGGCCGCCGCAACGGTGAAGGTCACACCGACGCGCCACCCTCCAAGAGCAGAGACCCGAGGGATCGCCCGCACCACCCAGGTGGCGAGCGGATACGCGGCGATCCACACGACGAGACCGGCCAGGGCATCTGCCGCACGACCGCCGGGAGCGCGGCCTCGCCGCCACGCCACCCAGCACACCAGCGCCACGAGCACCTGCACGACGATGTAGGGGATCGTCACCGGCTCGTCGTAACGGTTCTTCTGGACCGCATCACGGTCGCCGCGCGCCAGCGCTCCGAGGTCGGGAGCACTCAGGCTGTCAAGCCGCATCGGACGCCCAACCACGTCCGTGGGGATCGGCACGCCGAGCACGTCCAAGATGGTCGGGCCGACGTCCGCCAGGGTGATGAGCCCGGCACGCCGCGTCGAAGGGGAGGTGAGGCTGCCCGATGGTGCGCCTCGTCCCACGATGAACAGGGGCTGGAGGTGCCACCCCGCAACGAGGTCAGCGGGCGATACCACGATCGCGGTGGTGTCGGCCCCAGCCGCCATCCCCGCGAGTACCGCGATGAGTCCGTCGATGCCGTCCTGGCCTCGGCCAAGGCCACTGCCATCGACCGCGACGAGCGACGCTCCCCGCTGCACCTCGACCAGCGCCGCCCCCGCCAGCGCCGGTCCCGTACCTGCGGTGCGCGCCACGTCGATGTGGCCCGAGGACGTGGCGGCGATGACCGCGACTGCGGTGCGAAGATCAGGGGCGACGAGCGCGGTGCGAAGGCCAGCCGCAGCGATCGCATCGCCGAGCAGGCCCGGCCGGGTCGGTCGGCGTCCGCCGTCCTGAGCGACGCGCGCGGCTGTCACGACGGACGAAAATGCGGGCGCCAGCGAGCGTGCCGGTGTGGCCAACCCTTGCGGCGGAGGACGTGGCTGGACCGCGACCGACGGGTCGACGACCGGGTCGCCATCAACGGCATCGAGCGCCGATGGCGGGCGGAATCCGACGGACCGAACGCCGGCGGAGACCGTCGCCCACGCCGCGCTCTGGTCTGGGTGGCCCCCCGGCGTGTTGACGTTCGCGGCTGCGATCGCACCGGTCCGGCCCGCCGCCGCTCCGAGGGGTCCCTCATCATGGACGAGTCCTGCCAACGAGAGCGCCGATGGCGCGGCGACGACGACGACATGAGCGCTGCGGGCAAGCGGCACCGAGGAGGGGGCCGCCCTGTTCGCAATGCTCGCCGCGCAGGTCAGGACCGCGACGAGCGCAGCGATGGAGGCTGCGCTTCGCACGCCGGGGCTGATCAGTCGCGGCCACGAGACTCTCATCAGATCGATGCCTTGGCGAGCCCGGTGCGTGAAGCCACTGAGCGAGCGGCCGGTGTGGCGGTGGTCCATCGCGACTGGCACCTCGACCAGGCGCCCCCCGGAGCGGACGACATCGATCGTCATGGCCACCTCGACGCCGAACCTCCGGCCGAGGGGGCGGCATGCCCGCAACGCGTCCCCGCGAATCGCACGCTGACCCGAAAGCGGAGCCGTCGTCGCGACGCCGGCAGCGCGACCGATCAGCGCGGACGCAAGCGCCCGCACGAGTCCGAAACCAGCCGCAGACCCTGCGGGCGGAAGAACGCCGACGACGAGGTCGGCGGCGCCGCCGAGGATCGGGCCGAGGAGTGCCACGACCTCGGCCGCAGATGCCCCGGTGTCCGCATCGACCAAGAGGTAGATGTCTGCGTCGGGCGAGGCAGTGATGCCCGCCTCGAGCGCAGCGCCCTTGCCGCGGTTGCGCGACAGTTGCACGACGTCTGCGCCGCTGGCGAGCGCAGCGCTCGCGGTTGCTCCACCGTCGTGTGAGCCGTCGTCGATGACGACGACGCGGTGCACCGCGCCCGTGGCGAGCAGCGCGCGCACGGTTGCGCCGACAGAGTCGCGTCGACCGAACGCTGGGACGAGCGCGGTGATCTGGTCGGAGGTCATCCCCGGTCTGGCACGAGTCGGTCGGCACCGGCTCCGAACCCGTAATGACCCGTACGACCCGCGTCGAGATCTGCGATCGCCAAGATGGTCGCGACCCGCCCCCTGAAGTCCTCGATGGCGTTGCAGCTGCTGACCCGCGTATCGAGGTCGTGGTCGCTTGCTCGCAGCGCGCTGACGAACGCGCCGCGGACCTCAGGGTCGCGGCCCTGGGCTGGACGGCCAGACTCGACAGCGACGACCCGCAGCGCCGCGTCGGGACGAGCGGCTTGCGACGCTACGGACGCCGCCCGGACGAGCGGGATCGCCGCATCGACGTCGCTCAGGTTTGCGCCGGCTCCCCCAGCCACGACCAGCCGCACCCCAGCCGGGAGGGGCTGTGAAGCGTCAAACGTGACCCCTGAGGGGGCATCGACAGCGAGGAATCCGGCCGCCACGAGCGCAGCGATCTGCGGCGTCGACCTGGTGAAACGACTCGCGGTTGCCGATGCCTCCGCGGCGCTTGGGGCCGGCGGGCCGACGCTCGTCAGCGTCGCCCCGGTCGCAACGGCGATGGTGGTGGAGGTGGAATCCGGCTTGGGCGTCGTCGCCGCGGGCCCGCCTGGGTTGCTCGGCTGCCCGGCGCGCGTCGGCGTAGTCGTGGTGGTCGACTCGGTCGGCGCCTGGCCAACCAGCTCGGTGGCTATTGCCGCCAGGCCACGCTGGCGCAACCCATCTGCGCTCGGTGCCGGGCCGACGATGCCGGCGAGTACGGTCTGGTCCTCCGACTTGGTGAGCGCGAACCGAGTGGTGATCCAGAGCGTGGTGAGGACCCGGGCGTCGGCGCTGATGAGGGCGTCACGCAGATCCTTGATCGGGCGCTCCGGGATGCCTCTGGTCGCCACGATGACAACGGGAACGTCACGAAGGTGGCCGTTGACGAGGCCAGCTCCACCCTTGTCCGCGAAGCTCGCCCAGTCCGCCAGGTCCTTGCGCAGCGCGTCGTTGGTGGCCTCGCTGACGCGCACATCGGCGCGCACTCCATCGAGACGACCCTTGAGCTGATCGACAAGACCGTTGTCGACGACGGTCACCCCAACGATGATGCCGACGGCCAGGGCCAGGAACACCGCGGTGAGGCTGACGAGGTGGTAGCGGAAGTTGACCACGGCTAGCCCCGCCCCCTGAGCTTCTCCGTCAGCAAGAACCAGAAGGTCTGAACGAACAGACGCGTCTGCGGAAAGAAGAGGAGCATCACGACGAACACCAGCATGGCCGCCGCGACGAACCCGAACAGATCACGCTTGCGGATGCGGCTTGCGTAAAGCCTGCTCACGCCCTTGGCATCGACCAGTTGGCTGCCGAGCATCAGGCGGGTGAGGAACGTCGATGCCATGCCGGCGCGCCCCTTGTCGAGAAACTCCTCCATCGACGCGTGGGTACCGACGGCCACGATCAGCTCGGCACCGAGCTCCCACGCCAACAGCATTGCGGCGTCCTCCGAGACGCCGGGCGATTCGAACAGGACATGGGGAAGGTCCCGCTCGATCAACACCGGCGCGCCCGGTGCCTCGCCTCCGGGGTAGGCGTGCACCACGAGGCGTGCGCCCGATCGCAGGGCGGCCTCACTCGCGGAGTCGAAGTCGCCGAGGATGATGTCGGGGACGAGGCGGGCCCGTAGCAGCGCGTCAGCGCCACCGTCGACGCCGATGAGCACGGGGTGGATCTCGTTGATGTACGGCCGCAGCTCTGCAAGGTCTGCCTCTGTCGAGTTGCCCCTGACCACCACCAGCACGTGACGACCCCGCATGTCGACGCCGAGGTCGGGTGCGGGTGGTCGCTCGAGGAGCACATGACGCTCGCGCCGCAGGTATTCAAGGGTGTTCTCTGCGAACTTGCCGAGCTCTTCGCCGAGGCGCTCCTTGGCCATCTCGTGCAGTACCGAGAGCGACTCCTCGGTCTGACGAACGCCGGTGGCGATCACGCGACCATCGACGATGAGATCGGCGTCGACCACGCGTGCAGTCGCACCTTCCTTGACGAGCATCGCCGCGCCACCCGCGGCGTCGATCACGGCGATGCCCGCCCGAGCGAGCAGGAGCGGACCCTTGTTGGGGTATCTCCCGGTTGTCGACGGGGAGGCGTTCACCACCGCAAGGGGCCGCTTGGCAATGAGGGCTTCCGCGGCGGCGCGATCGAGATCGGCGTGATCGATGACGGCGATCTCTCCGGGCTGGATGCGGAGCAGCAGCTGCTTGGTCTTTCGATCGACGCGGAGGTTGCCCGACATCGTTGGTTCCATGGCGGCGCCATCGAGCCTTCGCAGCGTGCTCATTCGGCGCCAGCCCGACCATCCGCAGCCCGTTGCCCATCGGCAAGGAGGTCAGCCGCCGCGGCGTGCGCGGCGGAGGACGCCGCGTCACCGGCCAGCATGCGGGCGATCTCCGCCACGCGCGCCTCACCCTCAACCACGCCAACTGCTGCAACGGTCCGCTCGAACCCATCGGCCACCACGACGTGCTTGACGACCGTCAACTGCGCGTCGGCACATGCCGCGACCTGAGGGAGGTGGGTGACCACGAGGACCTGATGGTGGCGCGCCAGCTCGGCCAGCGCCGCGCCCACGGCCCTCGCCGCTTCGCCGCCGATGCCAGCGTCGACCTCGTCGAACACGAGCGTGCCGATGGAGGCGCCG
>JAYUDU010000223.1:0-12741 GCA_043739605.1 Acidimicrobiales bacterium
ACCCTCGGGAGGCGACCGAGACGACCGTGGATGTACACGTCATGGACGAACAGGTAGGCGGCGCCGTACATCGTGACCCCGACGGTGGCGGCGACCAGCGCCGACATCGGCAGCTGAAACCCGAGCGCCATGACCGCCACGGTGAGAGCTCCGAACCCGATGGGGTAGGCGTCATTGGCCTCGAACCGGGCGAGCGAGGACTCGTGGTGGCTGCGGTGCAACAGCCACCCGACCCCGTGCATGACAAAGCGATGGGCGAGGTAGGTGACCCCCTCCATCGTCACGAAGGCCACCGCGGCCACGGCAAGCACGATCATCGGTCCTCAAGGGTACGTCGAGCCGACCCCAACCTGACCACCGGGGCGGCGCGGGGCACGGCGTCGGCAATCGGATCGTGGCCGTGCTCCCACAGAGCGAGGCTGAGGTGCAGCATCGCCCACCCGAACGCGAAGTCCTCGATCGGCACATCCCACGGGAACCGGACGCCCAGGAAGTGCGCAGGGGCGTAGATCACGATCGGCGCCGTCAGCTTGGTCAGCCACCCGTCAACGATCGCCTGGAAGAACAGACAGATCCCGTACCCGATCCAGTACGTGCGGCGCGCCAGCAGTCGGCTCCGAAGCACCACGAGATCGAGCGCCAACACGGCAATGACGGATGCCAGCGCACCGAGCGGGTAGCCCACGGGGCGCTCAGCGCCGACCGAGGCGCACGCGGACGGCCTCGAGCGACAGCACACCGCACACGGGGATGCAGATGAAGAACGCAAGCTCCTCGAGGGGCAGACCGAAGCCGACCTGCAGCCCGCTCGTGTACCTCGACGAGTAGGTCCACCAGCCACCGCGGATGGCCGCGATGTCCCAGACCGAGAAGGCCAACGCGGTTGGAGCGACCGCTCTGGCGAGCCGCGCCGGGCGGCGCCACACCCGTACGCCAAGGACCAGCTCGAGCGGCAGCGTGCCGATGAGACATGCCGCCATCACGAGCAGGTACTGGTAGTGGTCGAGGGAGGCGGGCAGCCCGGGCATGCGAGGCGCCACGCTACCGGCGGGGGCGACGTCGGCCCACGGCCGCGCACCTGGCATGGGACCGACCGGCTGTAGCCTCAGAACCGACATGCCCCTTCCGTCTCTCTCCGGTCCGGCCGACCTCAAGCGCATGTCTCGCGACGAGCTCGACGCGCTGGCCGCCGAGATGCGGACCTTCATCGTCGAAGCAGTTGCGGAGACGGGCGGCCACCTCGGATCCAACCTCGGCGCGGTCGAGATCGCCATCGCCCTCCACCTGGCCTACGACTCACCGCACGACGTTTTGTTGTGGGACACCGGGCATCAGGCGTACCCCCACAAGATCATCACCGGCCGGGCCGCGGGGTTCGCCAACCTTCGCCAAGAGGGGGGAATGTCCGGCTACCCGAGCCGTGCGGAGTCCGAGCACGACTGGATAGAGAACAGCCACGCGTCGACGGTCCTGTCCTACGCGCACGGCATGGCGTTGGCGTTGCGGGGCACCGACCGGCGCGTCGTCGCCGTCATCGGGGATGGGTCGATGACGGGCGGCATGGCGTATGAGGCGCTCAACAACATCGGCCACGGTGCCGCCAAGGTCACCATCATCCTCAACGACAACGGCCGGTCCTACGCCCCAACCGTCAGCCGCCTCAGCTTTCCGCTCATCAAGCTGCGCATGCGGCCAGAGTACGTCCGCAACCGCGAGCGAGCCCAGCACATCCTCGAACGGCTGCCCGGTCCCATTGGCGGGTACGCGTCGGCCGGCTTCTCTGCGCTCCGCACCGCGTTCCGCGAGGTCATCGAGCCCGGCGCCTTCTTCGAGGCTCTCGGCGTGCGCTATCTCGGCCCCGTCGACGGCCACGACCTCGACCAGCTGGAAGAGGCGTTGCGGGCGGCGCAGGCCAGCGACGGGCCCGTCATCGTCCACGTCCTCACCCAGAAGGGCCGCGGCTACGCGCCCGCGGAGGACGACGACGAGAAGCACCTCCACGACGCCCCCATCTTCGATCCGCTGGTCGGTCCCCCGGTCGGGTCGTCGGCCCTCAAGGGGTACACCCAGGCCTTCTCCGATGCACTCCTCGAAGCGGCGGCAGCCGACGACCGCATCCACGCCATCACGGCTGCCATGCCGGGGCCGACGGGCCTGCTGCCGTTCCAGGAGCGGTTCCCCGACCGGTTCCACGACGTCGGCATCGCAGAGCAGCACGCCACCACCATGGCGGCGGGGCTGGCCATGGCCGGCAAGAAGCCGGTCGTTGCCCTGTACTCGACGTTCTTCACGCGGTGCTTCGACCAGGCCATGTACGACGTCGGCCTGCACGAGCTCGACGTCGTCTTCGCGCTCGACCGAGCCGGCATCACTGGCCCCGACGGGCCCAGCCACCACGGTGTCCTCGACCTCGGCTTGTGCCTCAAGATCCCCAACATGGCGGTGTTCTGCCCATCATCGGTGCAAGAGCTTGGCGTGATGTTGCCGGAGGCGCTGGCGTGGAAGGGCCCCGCGGTGGTGCGCTACGCCCGCAGCGGCGCCCGGTCGGTGCCCCCAGAGCAGGTCGGAGCCGGGTTGACTGCCCGCCTCGCCCGACCGCTGCCAGATGGTGCCGTCCCCCAGGTGTGCTTCCTCGCGGTGGGCACGATGGTCCAGGCCGCGGAGGACGCCGCGGCCAAGCTCGCCACCGAGGGCGTCGAGGCGACGGTGTGGGACGTGCGGGTGGTCCGCCCGGCGGACCAGGAGATGCTGGCCGACGCAGCCCGCCACCACCTGGTGGTCACCGTCGAAGACGGGATGATGGTCGGCGGTGCCGGCGACTTCTTGCGCCAAGCCCTCGACCCCCTCACCGCCGGCGCTATCGCCCGGCCAGGGGTGCTGGTGCTCGGCACCCCCGTCGCCTACATCCCCCATGCCCCCGAGGCCAGCGCCATCCACGCCAAGCTCGGCCTCGACGCCGACGGCCTCGCCGCCTCCGTCCGCACCCGCCTGGCGGCGCCCGGCTGACCCTCCGGCGGACTGCAGGCCGTGACCGGCTCACGGCGTCGACGTGGAGGTGGGGGCCTTCTTTGTCGTGGTGGTGGGTGAGGTCGTCGTGGTCTGGGGGGGCTGGGGGGCCTGGGTCGGGCGGGGGACCGAGGCTGGCGGCGAGGTGGTGGTGGGGATCGCCCTGGTGGTCGGGGTGATGACCCTGGTCGGTGCCGATGCCTTCGGTGCCGCCGTGGTGAGTGGCGCCGCGGCTGCGGCCGTTCTGACGGTTGCGGCCGTCGAAGCCACCACCGGCCTGACGACGGGGGCTGTCGTGGTGGTGGCGATGACCACCGGTTTGATGACGGCGTCCGCAGGCGCCGCGGTGCCGAGCGGCGCGGGCGAGACGGCACCGTCCTCTGAGGTGCGGTGGTTCATCCGGGTCACCCCGACGACGAGGCCAAGGCCGAGCACGCCGCCGACGACCGCCAGAGCAACGAGGATGAGCGGGCCATCTGCTCTGCGGAGGCGGCGCGGCGGGTGCTTCTTGGGTGGTGCTTCGGACGGCACCACGGTGGACGCACGCGCTTGGGTGCGGGGCACGGCGACGACCGCCGGAGCGTGCGCAGGCGGAGCCGCCGGCGTCGGCGTCGGCGTGAACACGGGAGCAGCCGCATACGCGGGGGAAGGGGGCGGCGGGGGCGGGAGGATCGACGCGGTCGACGTCGTCGGCTGCGGCGAACGACGCAGCTCCTCCCAGCCGGGCAGCGCGGCCGAGATTCGCGCCGCGGCTGGAACAGCCGGAGGTGCCCACGTCGTCTGCGGTGGGACCGCGTAGCCCCCCGGCGTCACGACCTGTTGCCGGTGCAAGCCCAGGTGCGCGCTCAACCGAGAGGTGAGGGTCACGTCGCGAGTGTGGCCAACATCCGGTCGCTCCGCCAGCGCGAGGCCCGAATTGAGACGTGCGACCCATGCGCGCGCTCTGGTAGGCCAGGTCCTTCTCACGAGGAGCCCAGATGACCGCTGCCCCTGCACCCGACACCGCCACCAGCGCCCCCGCGAGCGGCACGGCCGTCCTCGAGGTCCGCGACCTCGTACGCACCTACCAGCGCGGTGGCGAGGTGGTGCACGCGCTCGACGGCGTCTCCTTTGCCATCGAGGCCGGCCAGCTGGTGTCGATCATGGGTCCGTCAGGGTCCGGAAAGTCGACGCTGCTGCACCTCCTCGGCGGGCTCGACAGCCCCACCAGCGGTCAGGTGTTCGCAGAGGGACGCGACCTCGCCGCGCTGTCAGATGACGATCTGACTGCGTTCCGGCGGCGGCGGCTGGGCTTCGTCTTCCAGTTCTTCAACCTGCTGCCGACCCTGTCGGCGTGGGAGAACGTGGCGCTCCCCCGGCTGCTCGACGGCGTTCCCCTCGCCAAGGAGCGAGCCAAGGCGGTCGACCTTCTCGAGCGTGTCGGACTTGGCAATCGCGTCGACCATCGACCGCGGGAGATGTCGGGCGGCCAGCTGCAGCGCGTCGCCATCGCCAGAGCGCTGGTCAACGACCCCATCCTGTTGCTGGCCGACGAGCCCACCGGCAACCTCGACTCAACGTCCGGCGAAGAGGTGCTGACGTTGCTGCGCCGGCTCACGGCCGAGGAGGGCCGCACCCTGGTGATGGTCACCCACGACGCCAGAGCAGCCGCGATCGGCGACCGCATCATTCAGGTGGCAGACGGGCGCGTGGTCGCCGACGGCGCGCCCCGATGATCGGTGCCGGGCTGGCGAGGTTCGGTCTGCGGAGTTAGAGCGAGCACATCACGGCGGGCATCGTCGGCATCGCTGTCGCACTGCTCGGATCGTGGATCTCCGCTCGCCGCGGCGGCCGCATCGAGGTCCTCAGCGCCATCGGCTACGAATAGGCGCTGGCGCCACCTCAGAACTGCATGGCTTGGGACCACCGGGCGACCACGGCCTGGTCGCCGACGATCTGTGCGGTGGCGGCGCGGTTGGTGAGGTGAAGGAGGACGTCGAGGGCGGGACCCCTCAGGGCGGCGTCGCCCTTGGCGTGAGTTCGGGTGACGGCGAGGGCGGACCAGTCGTCGCCGCCTTCGATGAGCCACTCCCCGTCGACGTCCGTGCAGTGCAGGTGGAGCGTCCCAAGCGCTGCGGGCATGGCCTCCCCGTCGGCCGCAGCGACACGGCGACGGGCGACGCGTCCCACGAGGGGGAAGAGCATCTCGTCGATCCCGTCGGCCGCCAGCGCGGCGTCCATGGTGGGCGCGGTGCCGGCGGCAAGCTGGGCGTCGACGGCGTGCATCGCCGTCTCATGGGCCTGGCGTCGAAACCAGAACCCGGCCGTTGGCGCCTGCCTGGCGAAGTTCCACGCTGACCCGTCGACGCCGAGCGCAGACAATGCCGCGACCACGCCGGCCGCGCCTTCCTCGAACCAGTCGAAGATCGCCTCGCCGACCGGCGCTCCCCACTCGCCGTCGTTGGGCACCGGGCCCCCGGCGTCGAGCGTCGCTACGACCCAACGATGCACGCCGCCGGTGTGGGCAACGAGGGCTTCGACATCCCAGTCTGGGCACGACGGAACCCGCGTCGACAGCCCCGCAAGGCGACCGGCCTCGACCAGCAGTCGAGCGGAGGGGACGACCGTTGCCAGGAGCTGGTCGAGCGGCACGAGCGCGGGGGGAGCTTCGGTCATGCGGTGTTCGTAGCAGGAACGATGAGCCCGGCGTCGTCGTTCTTCACGTTCCCCACCCGGCCATCGACTGCGAACAGCTCGAGCTGGCCATCGGGCAGCGGGGCGAGCAACGGCAGGACGGCGGCGGTGCCGTTGCCGTGTTCGAGCCACATCGCTTGGCCGGCCCGGTCGAGCACCACTGGCATGCGATCGTGAACCGGGGCCATCTGGTTGTTCGCTTGCGTGGTGACGATGGTGCACGTCCGCAATGGCTGCGCATCCGTACCGTCGGCGTCGTCCGGGTCATGCCAGATCTCCCACAACCCGGCCATGACGAGCAAGCCGCCGTGCGCGGAACGGATGTGGAAGGCCTGCTTCTTCCCCGACCCGTCGCCAGCCGTGCCCCACTCGTAGAACCCATCGGCGGGGATGAGGCAACGCCGCTTGACCAACGCCGTCCGGAACGCTGGCTTGGCGGCGATGGTCTCGGCACGGGCGTTGATCATTCGGGCACCGCCCTTGGCATCCTTCGCCCACGTCGGCACCAGGCCCCAGCGGAACATGCCAAGGCGCACACTGCCGGTGCGAGTCGTTGCGATGGCATAGACGTCCATGGTCGGGGCGATGTTGTAGCGAGGTCCGAGGTCCTCCGCGACGACGTCGTCGATGCCGAGCGCCGCGGCGATCTGGGCTGGGGTGCTGGCCGACACGTACCGACCGCACATGTCGACCAATCTATGGGCGTGGGCATCTTCGACCGTCTCCGCACCGCTGCTGTTGGCGCCACGCCTCGGCCTGCCACCCCGGAGCAACGCCGACGCCGAGGCGGCAACGGTGCGTCGTCGTTCCATCTGTGGTGGGACTTCGACATCGGCGTCGGGCCGTTCGATGCTGTGACCGCAACGCTTGAGGTCCTCGTCCCTCCACCGGTCGCCGACCTGCACTTCTGGGCGCTGCAAGTGGACTTCGTGGACGGGTCCGGACGGTCGATCGGCGGTGCCCACACCGGCCTTCAACACAACCGCGATGCTCCAGCGGGCGGCGCCGCCAACTGGGGCGGCTACCGATCCGGGGGCGGCGGCGGTGAGCTTGACGGCACGCCGACGACGCTGCCCCGCGTCGACGCGGGGCCAAACACCGGCGCCTACCGGTGGCGACCGGGGAGCCCGTATCGGCTCACCATCGACCGCGGAGACGTCGGATGGCGTTCGGTGCTCGACGACATCGACACCGACACCTCGACCGTGCTGCGCGAGCTGTTCGCGCCTGGCGCCGTGGCCATGTCGTCGGTCGTGGTGTGGTCGGAGGTCTTCGCCCCGTGCGAGGTGCGCAGCCAGGTGCGGTGGTCACAGCTCGGGGTTCGCGACCTCGCAGGCACCTGGCACCAGCCCCGAGCCCTCCGACCCAACTACCAGGCGCACAGCGCGGATGGCTGCCCCGACACCGACAGCGCCCCCGACCCCACGGTGGCAGGCTCGGTCACCCAGACCACCGCGACGCCGCGTCTGCATCCACCCGACCGGCCGATCACCCTCGCCGCCCGCTGACGCTGCGACGAACCCGACAGACCCCGACAGACTGGTACCGCTCTGACCCTCCAGGAAGGTCAGAGCGGTACCAGAGTCCGAAAGAAGGAAGACGCCGGGTCAGCCGTCGAGGCCCGGTGCCGCGACAAAATCGATGAGCTGTTCGACGGCGCCGACCAGTGACGGTTCCAGGTCGGCCCACGAGTTGACTGAGCCGAGGATGCGGCGCCATGCGGCCGCGGTATCTGCCTGCCAACCGAGGGCGCGGCAGACACCTTCCTTCCACACTTGACCGCGCGGCACGTCGGGCCACGCCGCGATGCCGACCGCTTTGGGCTTCACGGCCGCCCAAACATCGATGTACGGCGTTCCCGTGACCAGCACGTGCGGACCGGCGACGGAGGCGGCGATGCGCGCCTCCTTCGTGCCATCCACGAGATGATCGAGGAGGACGCCAAGACGTCGACGCGGCCCGGGCCGGAACTCGGCGACGACGTCGGCAAGGTCATCGGCGCCGTCGAGCCGTTCGACGACGATCCCCTCGATGCGCAGGTCGTCGCCCCACACCCGCTCCACAAGCGCCGCGTCATGGATGCCCTCCACGAAGATGCGGCTGCCGGCCGCGATGCGTGCGGTGATCCCAGCTACTGCAATCGACCCTGACGCGGTGCGAAGCGGGCCGGTCGGCGCTGGGGCGCGACGCGCCGCGACGAGGGTGATGGCCTCGCCATCGGCTGCGGCGAAGGCCCCAGCCACGAGGCGGAACGACCGCTCCGCCCCAACCTCGCCGCGCAGCACGACCCCGCCGGCCTCGGTGCGAACGATCCGACCGCGGAACCCGCTGGAGCGATGCGCGATCGAGAGTCCAGGCGTCGCCTCGACTTCCCGGTAGATCTGCCGCATCTTTGCGGCAGGAGCAAGGACGTCGTCGCCGTAGGGATCAGCCATGCGGCGAGCCCGTCAGGACGGCGTCGCCGTCGGGAACGCGCTGCGCCACAGGCACGCGCACAGCAACCCGAGCACACCCGCCGGCACCGAAGCCTGCGGTGCCTCCTTCGCCTTCACGTGGAATCCGAAGCCGAAGGCGAAGTAGGCGACAAGCAAGCCAGCGGTCAGCCGGCCGAGGCGCGGCACCCGAAGGCCGCAGAGCAAGCCGATGGCCGAGGCGCCCTTGACGAATGGCAGGGCGTGGCGGATCGCCGGCGGGCAGTCGATCCGATCGAGCGATTGGGTCACCAGCGGGAGCTTGCCAACGACCGCCGCGGCGTCCGCCATCTGAAACGCCGCCATGCCGATGACGACCTTCTGCGAGGTGGAAAGAGATCCCATCCGGCAGACGATAGGCATCGGTGCGAGGATCGTTGGGTGACGCGCTGCTGCCACCTGTCCCGTCGGGAGATCCTCGCGTGGGGGGCCACAGTGGCAGCGAGCCCTTTCCTGTCTGGTCTCGCCGATCCGGAGCGCGCCTATGGCCTCACCCGTCAGGCTGTCGCTTCCGGATTCACCGCCTACAACCTCGAATTGGTGACGCTGACCGAGACCACCGCGATCGTGACCTGGGTGACCGGCGACCCCACCCGGCCCGATGCGCTGGGGCGCCCCGCCCCGGTGCCGACCGACACCTCGGTCCTGTTAGGTACCTCGGCCGGAACACTTCGTGAGGTGGCCAGCGCCGCCACGCGAACTCCCTATCACTATGCGGAGATCACCGGCCTCGAACCGGGCCAGACGTACTTCTTCGTTGCTCGCTCCGACGGCGTGGCGGCGACGCCGTCCGCCTTCGCGTTCGGCGGTCCCTTTGGCACATCGACGCTGGGAGCGGGGCCGTCCGGCCCGTTCAGCTTCGTCACCCCGCAGCCTCCACGCGGCAACTTCTTGTTCTCGGTGGTGCTGTGCAACGACCTGCACCTCGGCGAGACCGTGGCCGGACTCGCCACGTCCCAGCAGGGCTTCGACATCCCTCCAGGGATCCGCCAACGCGACGGCGAGCCTCCGTACCCCGAGGTCATGGCCCGGGCCTTGGCCGACGAAGCCCGGGCCCGTGGCGGCCACATCCTCCTGGCGGCTGGTGACGTGACAGGTGAAGCCTCCACCATGGAGACGACCGCCGCCAAGTCGTTCCTCGACAGGTTCGGTTCACTCGGAAGCGACTACCTCGTCGCCCGCGGGAACCACGACCGCCCCCACACCGGCGACAAGTCCGGGTCGTGCCGGCCAGTTCCGAGTCCGCCCGGATACCACGACTGCTTCGCCGACGCCTTCTTCCCAACCGGCCCGACGTGGTTCTCAAACGAGATCGGCGGTCTGCGAATCATCGGCCTCGACACCTACGACAAGATCGGGAACGGCGGCGACAACGGCATCATGTCGGCGCCGCAGTTCGGCTTCGTTCGCGACACGCTCGCGGCGGCGCCGGAACAGCCGACCATCGTCTTCGGTCACCATCCCGTCACGCTCGAGTCCTCGTCGACCACGGTCGTCCCGGTCATCTTCGACCTCGACCAGACCCAGGCGCGTGAGCTGGAGGCGTTGTACGCCGCAAGTCCCGGCGTGTTCCTGCACCACGCCGCCCACACCCACCGCAACAAGCTGACCGTGTCGGCCGGAGCGCCCAACGTCGTCTTTCAGGAGGTGGCCGCCGTCAAGGAGTACCCCGGCGGCTTCCACCTGCTCCGGGTTCATAGCGGTGGCTATGCGCTCAACTTCTACAAGTTCCGTTCGCCGATGGCGCAGGAATGGTCGGAGCGGAGCCGTCCCGAATACGCCGGAACGTCACCGTCCTACGTGTTCGGCAACGCGCGTGATCGAAACTCTGTGACCAATGTCGACCTCTCTGGCCTCACCGCACCCGCGGCCACCGTGCCAGAGCTGGGCGGCGCGGGCGCGCTCGCGGTCGGCGGTGTCGCCCTTGCAGGGGCTGCGCTGATGGCTCACCACTCCCGCAGTCGGCGTGATCCGCCGAGCTGAAGGGCTGCGCGCCCTACCGTTGCATCGTGAGCGAACCACCGTCCGGTCCTGCATCCTTGCCCCCCGTCTCGCTGCTTGAGGGATTGGCGACCACGCGGGCCATCCGTCGCTTCACTGACGAGCCCATCGGCGACGACGACCTCGCCACCATCATGTGGCACGCCACCCGCGCCCCCTCTGGCTCGAACCGCCAGCCCTTTCGATTCATCGTGCTGCGCGATGGGCCGGGCGCGACGAAGGCCAAAGCGCTGCTGGGAGGTGCGTTCCGGGAGATGTGGGCCACGATGAGCGCGGCCGACGGGTACGCCTCGGGCAGCGGGGCCGATGAGCAGTCGCCCAAGGCTCGCATGGCTCGCACCATGCAACGCTTCGTCGATCGCTTCGAGGAGACACCGGTGGTCGTCCTCGCCTGCATCAAGCGACACCGCTCCCCCGACCCAACCGAGGGCGCCAGCGTGTACCCGGCGTGTCAGAACCTGCTGCTGGCGGCCAGAGCGCTCGGCTACGGCGGCGTGCTGACCGCATGGCATGCGCTGGTCGCGGACGACCTCCGTTCGGTGCTCGACATACCGGTGGAGGTGGGCATCTCGGCCACCATCGCGCTCGGTCGACCGGAGGGCCGTCACGGACCTGTGCGGCGCCGACCGGTCGGCGAGCTGGTGTACGACGACCGCTGGGAAGGGCCAGCGGAATGGGCCGTCGACCCTGAGGGCACGCGTTTCACGTCTGCGGGTCCACCCCGCACCCGGTGACCGCCCCCCGCCGCCGCAGCTGAGGTCCCAATCGATCGCCGACGCCTTGCGGCGAGGCGCACGGATCTCGACAAGGCTGCCGTCATGAGCAGTTGGAGCACAGACATCGTTGATGGGGTGGCGGTCCTGACGTTCACGCGTCGCCCGCGCAACTGGATGAACACGCTATCGATGACCGAGCTCGAAGAGCTCCTCGCCGACCTGGCTACGAGGACCGCCGAGGTGCGCGTCGTCATGCTGACGGGTGGCATCGACGGGTACTTCATCGCACACGCCGACCTCGATGATCTCGCTCTGTATGCGAAGGGCGAGCTGCCGCCTGGCGATCCGGCATCGTGGACCAGGGCGATGCTCTTGCTGGAGGACATGCCGCAACCGACGGTCGCCGCCATCGACGGGCAAGCATGGGGCGGCGGATGCGAGACGGCGTTGGCCTGCGGCATGCGCATCGGATCTGAACGAGCCCACATGGGACAGCCAGAGGTCGCCATCGGCATCATCCCCGGCGGCGGAGGCACGCAACGGCTGGCACGGCTCGTCGGCCGCGCGATCGGATTGGAGCTGTGCACGAGCGGTCGAATCGTGCAGGCCGACGAGGCGCTGCGCATCGGTCTTCTGAACGCGGTGTTGCCGACCGAGGGCTTCCGGGAGGCGGCCATCGACTGGTGCCACCGCATCGCCCGCCATCCTGCGAGCGCGGTGTTCGCCGCCAAGCGGGCCGTTGTCGAGGGGCTGCGCCTGCCCCTTCGCGATGGCCTCGCACTCGAGGGTCGGCTGTTCGTCGAGATCAACTCCAGCGACGACGCCAAGGCCCGCAACGCCGCAGTCGGCCGACCGGACGGCGTCATCGGCTCCTGAACAGATCGATTCTCGTCAGATATTGCGGGCGTGCGCCTCGGCGGGCGTGAAGTAGGCCACACCATCGCCCCAGTTGTGGACGGTCGTACCGGGCGGCGCAATCGCAGCCGGGCCGCACAGCACCTCAAGCTCTTTGGCCGTCAGCACGGGCCACCTCTCGAAGGCCTCCGCCGCGGTGGGGTCTGGTCGAGGATCGGCGGTCGCACCCGGTTCGGCCTGCTCGATGCCCGCCGCGTAGGCCTCATACGGCATCCAACCCGGCACGGTCGCCTCACCGCCAGGGCCGCGGAAGATGAGCGTCGGGAAGGCATAGCGGTCGTGCCCCTCGGAGTGCTTCATCGACCCGATGCCGGCCCGGTCACCGGTGAGGGTGCGCACGAACTCGTTCGGCCGGCGCGTCTCGGCCCAGTCCTCGGCGTACGCCGCCGCGACCTCCGTCGACTCGACGTCATGTCGCCACCGATCGAGGTCGAGGCCATCGATGCCGGCTGAGGCGGCGGCGATCGACTCGGGAGTGTCGGGTCCGACCCCGAAGATGAAGATCGACTCGCGGATCCGACGCAGGAGCCGTTGCGCCACCTCCTCACCCTGAAGCTCTGCCGCCTTCACGGCGCGACCCGCCGGATCCGTCGAACGGAGGTGGCGCCGCATCGGGTGCGGGTAGGGCTGGCCGGTGAGCGTGCTGACCCGCTGCCAATACTCCTGCATGGGTGCCGCGGCGCGCACCGGATCCCAGTCGGGCCGGGTCGCAGCCAGATCGTGGATCAGCCCTCCCATCACTCGGCGCCACGCAAGCTTGTGCTCGTGCCGCCACCGCAACAGGCGCAGCTTGGGCTCGGTACCCCACGCCCATGAGCACACGGGGTCGGTGAACTCGACCACCTCGACCGGCGCCAACGTCATGGCCGGCGCCCCGTGAACGCCAACAGCCGCGTCTGATCGTCGGCACCGTCGGCAACGTCGAGGCGGGCGCCGAAGTGCGGGCTCGGACGCAGCAA
>JAYUDU010000224.1:0-1920 GCA_043739605.1 Acidimicrobiales bacterium
CGGTACACCTCGGCCACATAGGCGCCGTAGACCAGCGTGATGGCCACAGCGGCACGGATGAAGAGGCTCTGATCGCCCAGCCATGGGACGCCAGCGATGGGCGCTCCAAAGCCGACGAGGTAGATCGTCAACAGTGCGGGCAAGCCCCGAAAGGTGTCGATGTAGGCGACCGCGAGGAACCGGACCGGTGCGCCGGCGCGACCGGGGGTGAGGCGCAAGAGCGCGACCACAAGAGCCCACACCATCACCATCGCCTGCGCGACGAGCATCAGCTTGATGTTCTCGTAGAAGCCCCGTCGCACAGAGGGAAAGCTCTGCCGCAAGAACTTCGGGTTGAGGTAGGTCCTGACGAACAGCGACCCCCCGATGCGCTCGCGATGGATGCCCGCAACGACGCCGATGCCAACCACCCACACCACGATCCCAGCGAAGGCCAGGACCCGCCCCACATCGATGAGGCGGTCGCCCGTGCGTGCTCCATTGGAGCCGCGGACCTTGCGTCGCGCCGGCTCGACGAGCCCGATAGCGGCGAGCGCTGGCACGATCGGCACAAAGATCGAGGCCAAGCCCAGCGCCAGCACTGCGGCGGCCTTGGGCTCAAGCTGGGGATCGGCCGGCGGGTGACGCCAACGCTCTGACGGGGCCAGCGTTGCTCCGCCGGTGTTCGCCATGGCGGTGGTGGCCCGACGACGTGCTGGCGTCAACCGGCCGTCAGGAAGGGGACCTTGGCCGGGTCGCCCCCGAAGTACTTCGTGTACAGCGGGGCGAAGAAGCCGTCGTGCTGCATCGCCGCCACCGCCGCGGAGACGGCCGCCGTGTTCGGGCTGGCCTTGGGCAGCGCGACGCCGTAGGCCTCGTCTGTCTTGAACTGAGCGATCACCTCGAAGTCGCCGTTGGAAGCCTTGGCGAGGTCCAGCAGGATGGGCGTGTCCAGCACGAACCCATCGATGTCCTTGGCCTTGACCGCGGTGGCCGCGTCCGTGGTGGTGCCGTAGGTCTTGGCGGCGGTGGTCGGCTTGATCTTGTCGTTGATGTAGGTGAGGCCGGTGGTGTCGGCTTGGGTGCCGAGCTTGAGCGTCTTGAGGGTGGCCGCCGTCACGGTCGTGCCCTTGCGAACCAGCAGGCCCTGGTCGGCCGTGAAGTACGGCGTCGAGAAGTCGATCGCCTCGCGTCGCTTGTCGGTGATGGTGATCTGCGACATCGCTACGTCGGCTTGGGGGTTCTTCGTCGTGAGGGTCGTGCCGTTGGTGATGCCGGCAAACGTCAGGTTCTTGATCTCGACCGTGGGAAGGTTCAGCCGCTTCGCCAGCTCGATGGCCGTGTCGTATTCGAAGCCACCGGTGATCTTCGAAGGGTTCGACGGGTCGCTGGGATCGACCTTGTAGAAGGCATCCGCCGGCAGCTCGGTTGCCACGGTGAGCGTGCCGGGCTTGATCGTTTTGATCTTGGCTGTCAGCGTCGTCGCGGCGCTTGACGCCGTGGTCTTGGTCCCGCTGCTCCCACAGGCCGTCGCGGCGAGCCCCATGGCGACGAGTGGGGCGATGACGGCGAAGGTGCGGCGATTCACGATGGTTCTCCACGGGTCACCACCGGAGCGAGCCCGGTGATCGGTTGGTTCGGCGGAACCTACCGGGTTGTGCTCGTCGGCGCCGTGACGCCGCAGAGCCCGGTCCGAGTCGCCGCGCCTCCGTGCCGCTACGGTGGGGACGGCTGACGACCCCGCGTGGGAGAGCCGGCACTCGACCTCGGTCGAGGCTTCGGCGCCGAAGGGGCAACCCCTCCCGGAAACTCTCAGGCGAACGAACCACGTGGGTGAGGCGAGAACAGCGCTGAAGGTGGTCCTCGCGGATGGCTGACAGCGGGAGGACAACCCAACCGCCGTTCGTCCTCAGGAGCCGCCATGTCGTCCACCCCGTTCGC
>JAYUDU010000225.1:0-12686 GCA_043739605.1 Acidimicrobiales bacterium
CCCTCT
The DNA here is from genome assembly GCA_043739605.1 of Acidimicrobiales bacterium. Taxonomy (GTDB): domain Bacteria; phylum Actinomycetota; class Acidimicrobiia; order Acidimicrobiales; family JAUJNH01; genus JAYUDU01. The sequence goes on from JAYUDU010000225.1 coordinate 7, forward strand.
ACCGCGGCCGTGCTCGCCACGGTGGCGGACAGACCCGTCGACCTGGTCACACTCGCCCTCGTCTCTCCCGAAGCGATCGTCCAATGACCGACATGCCCGCATCCCCGCCATCAGAGCCAGCTCCCGGGGATCGGCGGCCGGTGCCGGGGCCACCGGCGGCGATTCGACGATCGTCCCGTCGCTCGTTCCTCATCGCCGGCGGTCTTGGCCTGGGCACGCTCGCGATCGGCGGCGGCGCCACCGCCGCCGCCCTCCGCTCGTTGCGCAGCGACGGGCGTCCACGGCCGAGCGGCTCGCATGCGATCGCCACACCCAACGCGGCCCCGTTCAAGAGCTCTGATCGTCGCCTTGTCGTGATCACCCTCTACGGCGGCAACGACGGTCTCAACACCGTCGCACCCGTCAACAACAGCATCTATCGGTCGGCACGCGGGGCTCTCGCCCTCGATCCCACCGCCACCCACGCCCTGGCCGACGGCTTCGAGCTGCACCCATCGATGCCGGCCGCCAAGGGCCTGTGGGATGCCGGCCACCTCATCGTCGTCCTTGGTGCCGGCTCGCCCGATCGGGACCGCTCGCACTTCAAGTTGCAGGACGAGTGGCAAACGGCCGACCCGACGGCGGCACAACGGACTGGGTGGATCGGACGGTGGCTCGATGCGACCGGCACCGACCCACTGCGCGCGCTCGCCACCACGCCGACGATGCCCCTCCTGCTGCTTGGCGCCAAGGCGTCGGGCTCGACCCTCCCCGCCGCGGGCCGGCGGACGGCACCCCTTGCCGGGGCTGTCCGGGATGCATATGCGGCCCTCATGGCAGCCCCACGTGACGGGCTGTTCGCACGCGCCGCGACGGTCGGAACCGACCTGCTCACCGTCGAACGCCACGTGGGGGACGCGCTCGCGGCGGGCGGAACCGGCGCTCTCGACGATGCCAGCACCGGTGAGCTGCAGCTCCAGCTCGACGCGATCGCGAAGCTTGTGCTGGCCGGGCTCCCAACCAAGGTGTACGCAGCGAGTCTGGGGGGCTTCGATACCCATGCCGGTCAGGCCGACACTCATGCCCGTCTCCTCGCCGAGCTCGACACCGCGCTCGGCCACTTCTTCGCTGGCTTGGGGGACCACGCCGGAGGCGTCGTCGTCATGGTCCACAGTGAGTTCGGCCGCCGTGTCGCGACCAACGGCAGCGAAGGCACCGACCATGGTCGCGCTTCGGTCGTGCTGCTCGCCGGACCGTCAGTGAAGGGTGGGCTCGCCGGCGACCCCCCGCCGCTCGATCGCCTCGACGACGGCGACCTGTCGGTCACGACCGACTACAGGTCGATCTACGCCGGCGTCCTCACCGGGGTCGACATCGACCCCACGATCTGCCTCGGGTCGCAGCACCCACCTGCGCTCGACCTGTTCCACTGAGCCGCACGCGGTCGCAGCCGCGGGGGCGGCGAAGCGCCACCCCCGGCGGCCGGCTGGACCTGTGCGCTCAGTGCCCGATGGCGACGGGCGGCTTGTTGAGCGCTGAAACTGCGAGCGCGCCTTGGAAGGTCGCGTCACCGAACGACAGCACTCCACCGCTCGACTCGGCCAGCCAGTAGCCGGCACCAGATGGCGACGGGATGAGGCCCACAACGTCGTTGACTGCGAGCGGCAGGCCGGGAACGGACCCGGCATACAGGGCGTCGCCAAAGGCGAACACGCCGCCGTCCTGCCCTACGAGCCAATATCCATTGCCCGAAGGCGTGCCGGCGATCCCTCGGATGCCCGTCGTGGCGAGCCCGAGGCCGGGGAGCGAACCCTGGTACGGCGCGGTGCCAAATGCGAACACGCCGCCGTCCTGCCCTACGAGCCAGTAGCCGTTGCCGGACGGCGCCGCCGCGATGCCCGTGATCGTGGTCGTGCTGATGCCGAGGCCGGGCAGCGACCCGACGGCGACAGCGTCACCAAAGGCGTACACCGCACCGACCCGGTCCACGATCCAGTAGCCGAGTCCCGACGACGTCGCCGCGATGCCCTTCACCGTCTTGCCGGAGATGCCGAGCCCCGGCAGGGAGCCGGCAAAGGGCGCATCCCCGAAGGCGAACACCCCGCCGTCTTGGCCGACGAGCCAATACCCGTTGCCCGACGGCGTCGTGGCGATGCCCACGATCGGACTGTTGAGGTGCACGGCGCCGAGCGAACCGGTGAACAGCGAACTGCCGAAGGCGAACACGCCCCCGTCCGACGCGGCCAGGCGGTAGCCCTGGCTGTTCACAGTGGTCACGGTGATGCCAGAGCCGGCGCATGCGCTCGATGCCGTGCCGGTCCAGGTCAACTTCACCCGCACCGAGCCGATCGGTGTGGTCGGGTTGTTGAGCGAGATCAGGAACTGGGGAAGCGCGTTCTGGGTCGACAGATGCAGGTCCGTGAGGCTGGTGAGCCCGGTGCCATCGAAGTGATGCTGGGGGATGCCGGCGATCGGGTTGCCGCTGCCGTCCTGGAAGTCGACGTCGCCGGTGCCGTAGCCGCTGCGCGGCGGGTCGAGGACCTGGAGTGAGGTGTAAGAGGCCGGGATGCACTCATCCCTTGGAACCACGATGCTGGACGTCAAGACCCTGATCGCCCCCGCCCCGCACGGGCCACCGGTGAACGCATCGAAGTTCTGGATCTGTTGGCTGCCGCCGTCGGCGTTGACCCAGATGCAGCTTGGCCGTTGGGGATCGGGGTTGGTGGTGTAGATCAGGCTGAGGTTGCTGAACGTCTTCGGGAAGCTGGCGCACGAGGCCTGCTGGGCGAAGTCGTAGCAGGCCACCCGATTGGAGCTGGGCTGCGTCACGTAGATGCGCTGGCCGATCGTGGTCGGTTGCCCGCCGTAGACCTGGTTGACGAGCATGGCGGCGGCCATCCCGGGTGGCGCAGGCGTGCTCGCGCCAGACAGGTCGAAGCATTGGAACGTGCCGTTCGAGTTGCACACGCCGAGGGTGTTGCCGTTGCCGTTGAGGATCGGCAGCGGCGGGCCGTTCGACGCATCGGTCGTGACGGGCCAGGTGCCACTGCACTTGGCGTCGGTGGCCGTGTCAAAGCACGCCAAGCCGGTGCCGGCGCTGCTGAACAGCTGCATGACGACCCGCGAGCCGATGGCCGAGATGGGGAAAGAGTACGAATAGCCCTGGAAGTCCTTGCCGCCGCGGTCCACGGCGAACGGCTGGTTCGCGCAGGCGGCCTTGGTCGACAGGTCGAAGCAGAGGAGGGCGTCCTGGCCGGGCAAGGCCGGCGCCCCGACCCATTCGTTGAACGTGAACCAGCGGTTGCCGACCTGCACCGGGCCGGACAGGAACGCGCCCTGCGACTCGTTGGCGGCGGTGAGGGCCGTGAATCCGCAGAACAACTCAGCGCCGGTGGCCGCCACCGGCTGGGTGGTGTCGATGCAGACCACGCCGCCGACGTTGTCGGCGTTGCGGACCGCGGTCGTGTACATCTTGCCGGTCCCCTGATCGACATACAGGCCGGGGCCGATCGAGTTGGAGAACCCGCCACCGACGGCGTCGACCACCGTCTTGGGGTTTGTCCAACAGGCGGAGGCGTCGGACTGCTGGTGGCAGTTGACCGTGACCGAGCCGGCGTGGTGGAACACGTTGAACACCTGCGAAGACGTCAGCCCGATGGCCCAGCCATCGCCACCGCCACTGGCGCCCGCGAAGCCCGACGCCGGCGGCGCCGGCACTGTGACGGTCGCCGAGTAGGTCACGGGTTGCGCCGCCGCGCGCGCCGCCGCTACGGGTGCTGCAGAGCCGGACAGGATGGCTCCGGCAACCAAGGCCGTGGCCAGCACTGCGAGACCGATCGTCCGCCTCAGTCGTAGTGCCGGACTGGGTGCGCCGCTTGGCATTGATATCTGGGACATGGTGCCGCCTCCGTGTCGAGTGACCGTAAAAGCCGGACCATAGCGAGTTTCCCGCTCCGTGTCGCTGGCCGCGTCGTCGGGCCCGAGACTCGCCGCCTCCGTGGGCGCTATGAGCGCTCTGCGCCGCCGGCGGTTTGCGCCGCGCAGGTGCCCTACTGGCCGATGCTCAGGGCGAGTCCGCGCGTGGCGTCAGCAGGGCGGCAGCGTTGTCGTCGAGGTCGATGCCGGCGCCGATGTCGTCGTCGTGCTCGCACTGGACGAGGTGCTTCGACCATTCGACCGTGACGTCGTCGTCGAGGCGCATGCCCGACCAACCGGTGGCACGCTGATGGTCGAACTTGGTGCGGTGGCCACCGTCGTCGTGGGCCCCGTCACCGTCGAACGATCCACGACGACGGCCGCCGGTGCGGTCGTTGCCGTGGCGGCTGGAGCTGTGGTGGGCGCGGGTGACGTCGTCGGAGCGCTGAGGCCGAGATCGGCCGGCGTGTTGGTTGCGAGCTTGTGCGGCGGGACCTTCGCCAGCGCGGCGCGCATGGTTGCAGCAAAGATCTCTGCCGGCGCCGCTCCGCCGAACATCGGCTTGCCGCGGTGATCGACGACGGGCGTCGAGGCCTCGATGTGGCCGACCCAGACGGCCGTCGCGAGGTCGGGGGTGTAGCCGACGAACCACGCGTCGACGCTGTCGTTCGTCGTTCCCGTCTTGCCCGCGACTGGCCGACCGATGCCCGCGCCACGGCCCGTGCCACGCGTGACGACACGTTGCAGCACGTCGTTGACGACACCGGCCTCCTTCTCGTCGATGGCGCTTCTGGTTTGCTTCTCGTGTTGCCAGATCACCCCGCCGCGGGCGTCACGGATGCGCGTGACCAGATACGGAGTCGCGTACGTGCCCTTGGCGGCGAACGTCGCATAGCTGGCCGCCTGGTCAAGGGGGCTGACGCCATTCTTGAGCCCGCCGAGGGCGATCGAGGGGTTCGCCTGAAGGTCGCCAGGCTGGCCGAGCCGCTGCGCCACGTCGACCACCTTCTGGGGACCGACCTGCACGACCAGTTGCGAATAGACGACGTTGACCGATTCGACGGTCGCGTCGTCGATCGTCATGGGGCCACCACTCCCTGGCTCGGCGTTGCGCACCGTGAAGGCGGAGGCGCCGGTGCCCAGCGTCCGCGGCGAAGACGAGTCAAACGTTGTCGTCGCAGGGTTGATGCCGGCCTCGAGTGCGGCCAGGTAGGTGTAGGGCTTGTAGGACGAGCCGGGTTGGCGCCGCCCAACCGTCGCGGCGTCGAAGCCACCCCCTCGTGAGTCGCCGACCAGCACGCTGATCGCTCCATCTCCTGGCTTGACCGACACGATGGCTGCGCTCGGGTCGCTCGGGCGATCGAGGAGGCGTGCCGCGGTCTCGTTGGCCGCAAGCTGAGCCGCCGGGTCGATCGCCGTCTCGAGGACGAGGGCACCGGTGGCGAGTCTCGACTCTCGCTCTGCGACGGTGCCGCCGAGCGCCTGCAAGGCCTGAGATTCGGTCCGTGCTCTTGTGAGGATCTGCGTCTCTGACGACTCGGCGTCTGGCGCGGACGCGATTGGAACGAGGGGTGCGGCGGTCGCGACTCGTGCCTCGTCGGCGGTGAGCCAGTGGTGCGAGGCCATGATCGCGAGCACGGCGTTGCGACGCTTCAGGACGGCATCGGGCGCCGATCGGGGGTCGAGTCGGTTGGGACTGCGGATGCGGACGGCGAGGGCGGCGGCCTGTTCTGGGGTCAGCTGCGCGGCGTGCACACCGAAGGTCTTCTGCGCGGCAGCCTCGATGCCGTAGGCCCGGTCACCGAAGTACACCTGGTTCAGGTAGCGCTCAAGGAGCTGATCCTTGGTGTAGTCGTGCTCGAGCCGACTGGCGAACATCACCTCGCGAAGCTTGCGGAGGAACGTGCGTTCGCCGGTCGTGTAGTTGAGCTTCGCCAGCTGTTGGGTGATGGTCGAACCACCCTGGGTGCCGCTTCCTGTTGCCATGTTCACCGTCGCTCGAACGACCGCAGACGGGTTGATGCCGCTGTGCTCGTAGAAGTCAGCGTCCTCCGAAGCGAGGACAGCTTGGCGCACGTGCGGTGGGAGGTCGGTGATGTGGACCGGCGTGATGGTCCCATCCCTCGTGGCGACACCAAGCAACGAGCCGTCTGAAGCGATCACCTTCGCGGCTTGGGGAGCGGTGTTGAGGCCGTCGACGCGCGGCGCGAACGGTGCGGTCACGAACAAGATCGCTCTCGACGTCGCGAGCATCGCCACCTCTCGCAGCGGTGGCACGATTCCGATGACGACCAGCGCAAACACGCCAGCGCCAAGCGCGGTGCGGACACGGTGTCGCTTGAGGCGGTCCGTCCAGTGCGGCTCCGCGATCAGAGAGGGGTCTGTCTTGGCACGCCGACGCACCTGCCATGCATACCCCGCGAGGAGGTTTCTCAGTCAGCGGGGCCTCGATCGGCGAGCGCGCCGGTACCTGGCCGGCCGGTCCGTACGATGGGGGCATGAGGTTGCACACCACCGGTTCGACTGGAGTGGCGCCCCTGCGTCGGGTGTCGACGCCGGTGGCGTTGGCGGTTGCGGTTGTCGCGGTCGCCGCAACTGGGCTTGTTGGCCTGACTGACGCGGTCGTCGAACGCGATGGCGTGACGCGTTCTGACGGGCACATCCTCGGATCAGTCATCGCTCATCGGAGCGCTGCGCTGGTTGACATCGCCCGCATGGCGACCAACCTCGGGTCGGTTGGAGTGCTCCTCGTCGTCGCTGCGGTCGGCGCGTTCACCCTGTGGCGCCGTGGCCAGATGTTGGTGGTCGCCGTCGCCCCGCTTGGCGCACTGCTGGTGTGCGGCGCTGTCACCGGTGTGGCAAAGCAAGCTGTCGGGCGACCGCGGCCCCCAATCGGCCTGCGTCTCGTTGCAGAATCGAATGGGTCCTTTCCGTCTGGGCACAGTGGAGACAGCACCGCCCTGTACTTGACCATCGGGCTCGTCGTCGCGGTGTTCGTCGTACGAGGTCGGGGCAGGATCATCGCGGTTGCGACGGCGGGACTGCTCGCGGCCACCATCGGCATGAGCCGCCTCGTGCTCGGTGTGCACTGGCCAACGGATGTCCTCGCCGGCTGGTCCCTCGGCGCCATGGTCGCCATCCTCGCGACGTTGGCGGCAGCCGCGGTGGCGATGCTCGACGCACCGGGCGTGCTGGCTCCGGCCGCGGCCGTGCTTCGCCGCCGCCGCCCCGGCGCGTAGACGTGAGCCCGACGGCTCGCACCGGCCTCGCCGCGGCGACGCCCAGCAACGGCACCATGCGCGGCGCCGCCGGCCTCGCCCTCGGCCGCCCATGACTCCCGAGCCGGGTTGGGCACGCGTGCATCGTTCGATGGAGGGCGTGGCGCGTCGGACTCATGCTGCGCCCTGAGGCGGACGCGGTACCGGTTCGACGAGCGGTAGCGTGGGCGACGACGTGGAGTGCGCAGGGACCTTCGTCGCCCCCGGCGCTGCGCCGCCGCCGGCCGTGGCCATCCGGGGGCTGGTAAAGCGGTTCGACGGGAAGACGGCAGTCGCCGGCATCGATCTGGATGTGCCGGCGGGGTCGTTCTTTGGGTTGGTGGGGCGCAACGGCGCGGGAAAGTCGACCACCATCAAGATGGCCACGGGGTTGTTGCGGCCCGACGCCGGCCAGGCGTGGATCGCCGGCATCCCGGTATGGCCGAACGCCAGCGCCGCCAAGGCCCTCATCGGGGTGCTGCCGGAAGACCCGACCAGCTTCGATCGCCTCTCTACGATCGAGCTGCTTGAGTATCACGGCCTCCTGCGCGGGCTCAGCGCGAGCGAGGTCGGTCAGCGCGCGGCGGAGCTGCTCCACGTCCTCGACCTGTCCAGCGCCACCGGCGTCGCCGCCCTCGACCTGTCCACGGGCATGCGCAAGAAGCTCGGCCTCGCGTGCGCACTCATCCACGCGCCCCGGGTGTTGTTCCTCGACGAGCCGTTCGAGTCCGTCGACCCGGTGTCGGCGCGCACCATCCAGGACGTGCTGACTCGGGTCACGGCCACCGGCGGCACGGTGGTGTTCTCAAGCCACGTGATGGACACCGTCGAGCGCCTCTGCGACCGGGTCGCCATCGTCCACGAAGGCAAGATCTGCGCCGTCGGATCCATCGACGAGGCGACGGCGGGCAGAACCAAGCGCCTTGAGGACGTCTTCCTCGCGCTCGTCGGCGGGACGGCTGCCGGATCGGATGGGAGCCTCGGGTGGTTGGCCTCCTCGTCCGTCTGAAGCTGCGCCTGCTCGTCGCGGGCCTCCGTCGAGGCAAGGCCGGAGCGATCGTCACCTTCGTGTTGGCGCTCGTCGCGGCGGCCGTCGTCGGCCTCGGCCTCGGCGGCGCGCTGTTCGCACTGCAGGCGATCGTCAGTGTGGAGGACCGCACGCTCGGCGTCGTTGGGGCGATGACGCTCGTGTGGTTGGGGTGGGTGCTCGGGCCACTCGTCCTCGCCGCGTCGGATGGCACTCTCGAAGCAGATCGTCTCGCCATGTTCCCGCTGCCACGGCGAACATTGGTCTTCGGCTTGCTCGCCGGGGGAGCCGTCGGGGTCGGAGGGGTGACAACCGTGTTGGTCTGTGCCGGCGCCCTGGCAGGTACGGCGCGCACATCGGCTGGTCCAATCGGCTTGGGGCTTGGCGTAACGGCGACGTGCGTCGCCTTCGCCCAGTGCGTCGCCTACGGCCGGGCGGTGTCGGCGGCGGTGGCTGGGGCCGCGAGTCGACGCCGGTTCCGGGACGTCGCCTTCGTGATCGGGCCCATCCTTGGTCTCGCGCTCAACATCGGCTTGCAGGTGCTGAGCAGAGCGTTGCGCGACCAGGCGCAGATCCCACCGTGGGTGCGGACCGTGGCGATGATCGCCGGCTGGTCGCCCCCCGGACTCAGCGCTCGCGCCATCGTCGACGCAGGCGCAGGCCGCCCGCTCGTCGCCCTTGGCTTCCTCGTCGCGTCAACCGCCTCGACCGCGGCGGCGCTGTGGGTGTGGGGCCGTTCGCTCGATCGGATCCTCACCCAACCGCCCGACGGCACCGTCACCACGTCACGTCGTGGCGGGCGCTCCGAGTCGCTGTTCGGCGGCGTGCTGGCGTGGCTGCCGCGCAACGCGTTCGGAGCCTGCCTGGCGCGTGAGCTGCGCCTCACCTGGCGCGACCCTCGCCAGCGCGCCCAGCTGTTCGCACCACTGGTGGGTCTCGGTGGTCTCGTCGTCGCCGTCGGCTCTAGCGACTCCGGACCTCGCAGCGTGCTGCTCGCCGCTGCGCCGAGCTTCATGCTCGCTTCCGTTGCCACCAACGCGCTCGGCTTCGACGCCAAGGGCCACTGGGTTCACGTCGGCGCCGATCTCAACCCGCGCACGCTCATCGCCGTCAAAGGCGTGGCTCGAGCGATCATCGCCATCCCTCCCGGCCTCGTCGCCGCGGTGCTCCTCGGGGTCCGGGCCCACGCGCTGTGGGTTGCACCCGCCGGCTTCGCGCTCGCCCTCGCGGCCATCGGGTTGGCGCTGTCCGTCGGCCTCCCGTTCTCCGTGGTGGTGCCCGTGCCTGTCGCAGAGGCCCGCGGCAACCCGTTCGCACAGGGCGGTGGGGGTCAAGGGCTCGCCCAACTCGGGCCCGCGTTCGCCATGCTGTTCGGCGGCATCGCCGTGCTCTCCGCGTTTGCCGCGCCCAGCCTCATCCTGATCGATCACCCCGTCGCGCTGGTCGGCGTCGGCCTGGCGCAGATCGCGCTCGCGTCCGCCGCCGCGGTCGGCGGTGCGCTGTGGGCGGCGCGTCGCCTCGACCGCCGCGGTCCGGAGATCCTCGCCCGGTTGACCCGGCGGTAGGCATCTGCCTGGGGGCCTTCGGAACGCCCGTGCTAGGGTCTTCGCCTCGGTGGTCCGTGCGCACGCGCGCCCTGGGCCACCGGCTCAGCACCCGTGCGAGCACAACCGAGTCCCGCACATGCAGGCACCCCATCCATCCCTTAGGGCACTAGCTCAATTGGCAGAGCAGCGGTCTCCAAAACCGCAGGTTGGGGGTTCGAGTCCCTCGTGCCCTGCGCCAGCACCACCCAATCCGACCCGATCCTCCCCGGATCCTCACCAAGGCTGACGACACATGGCTGAAGAGCCCAAGCTGAACCGAGAGCAGAAGCGCCTGCTGCAGCGTCGCGGCCAGCTTTCGGCCGAGGGCACCCCGGTCGCCACGCGTGAGCGCGCTGCGCCGAAGGTCGCAGCCCCCAAGGTGACCCCTCGTCAGTACCTCGGCGAGGTCCGCTCAGAGATGGGCAAGGTCGCCTGGCCCACGAGGGCCGAGACCGTCAACTACTCCACCGTCGTGCTGATCACGCTGGTCGTCCTGGTCGCCGCCATCTTTGGCATCGACTACGTGATGGCCCGTGGCGCCCTCTTCCTCTTCAAGTAAGGCCCTCATGACCGACGACCTGCCCACCGACACCGACGCGTCCGACGCCGAGGCGTCCCTCGATGACGCTGTTGAGGCCGTAACCGACGAGCGTGTCGAGGCCGTCGACGACCCGGCCGCGCCCGTACAGGCGGAGTCTGCACAGCCAGACGTCGCAGAGGCAGCGTCCGCCGAGGCACAGGTTGGCGATGCCGTCGCTGCTGCGGATGTCGTCGTGGGCGAGGACGAGCTGTTGGAGCCGACTCCAGAGCCCGAGCCGCGGGAGAGCCCCTACGACCGCCCGGGCCGTTGGTACGTCGTTCACAGCTATGCGGGCTACGAGAAGAAGGTCAAGGCCGACCTAGAGAACCGCATCTCTGCCATGAACATGGAGGAGAAGATCTTCGAGGTCGTCATCCCCACCGAAGAGGTGGAGGAGATCAAGAACGGCAAGAAGGTGCGCGTCGAGAAGAAGATGTTCCCTGGCTATCTGCTCGTCCGCTGCGCCCTCGATGACGACGACAACGTCTGGTACACCATCCGCAACACGCCTGGCATCACCGGATTCGTTGGTCCAGGCACGAAGCCGACGCCGCTCTCCCGCAAGGAGGTCGACAAGTTCCTCCAGACGCCGCTCGACGGCGAAGAGGGCCCCAGCTCGAAGAAGCCGCGCACCACGCACGGCTTCGTCGTCGGCCAGGCCGTCCGCGTCCTCACCGGCCCGTTCGCCGAGTTCCCCGGCACCATCAACGAGATCGATGACGGCAAGCAGGAGATCACCGTGCTCGTCGACATCTTTGGCCGAGAGACCCCGGTCAAGCTCGGCTTCGGCGATATCGCCGACCTGTAACCACCCTCACACCCCCCCCGCAACGCAGAAGAACGCAGAAGAAGAGGCATCGTCATGGCCAAGAAGAAGGTCACCGCCATCGTTAAGATCCAGCTGCCAGCTGGAAAGGCCACCCCGGCGCCGCCGGTCGGTACGGCCCTCGGCCCGCACGGCGTGCCGGCCATGGAGTTCGTCAAGCAGTACAACGCCGCCACCGAGGGTCGCATCGGCGAGATCGTCCCCGTCGAAATCACCATCTTCGAGGACAAGTCGTTCAGCTTCGTTCTCAAGACGCCGCCGGCACCGGTCCTCATCCGTGAGGCTGCCGGCATCGCGAAGGGCGCGCAGCACCAGATCCAAGAGGTCGCCGGCACCATCACGATGGACCAGGTCACCGCCATCGCCAAGATCAAGCTGCCGGACATGAACACCACCGACCTTGAGGCCGCCAAGGCCCAGGTCATGGGCACCGCACGCTCCATGGGCGTCAAGGTTTCTGCCGGCTAGCCAAGTCCTCGCTTCGCTGCGGGGCTGCCGGTGACCTCCAGCGCCTGAGGCGCTTTTGGTCCGCCCTCCGTGGCCGGGTCCCGATGTCCTTCCTTCGTCCGGGCGCACATCGGCTCCTCCGCTGCGCTCCTCCGCCGCTGCACGTCCTCCTACGGGCAGGTCACCGGGGCCACTTCAGGCCTTGGTTGGCGAGCATTCGCCTTGTCGCCTGCGCTACGAGCACAATCTCCAACATCCACGCCCCCGGCGCACCTCGTTCGGGAATCAGGCACCAACACAAGAGGGAGGCCGTCATGGCCGGTAAGAAGCTCATCGACGCTCGCAAGCGCTTCGACAACCAACGATTGCACGCACCGATCGAGGCGCTTGAGCTCGTCAAATCGCTCGCGGGGGCCACGTTCGACGAGACCGTCGAGATCGCCGTCGTGCTCGGCATCGACCCCCGCAAGGCCGACCAGGTCGTGCGCGGCACCGTCGCCCTGCCAGCTGGCACGGGCAAGGACGTGCGCGTCGCGGTGTTTGCCAACGGCGCCAAGGCGGAAGAGGCCAGGGCAGCAGGCGCAGACGTCGTCGGCGGCGAAGACCTCGTCGAGCGCGTTGGCAGCGGCTTCCTCGACTTCGACGTGGCCATCGCCACCCCAGACATGATGGGCCAGGTCGGTCGTCTCGGCCGTGTCCTCGGCCCGCGCAAGCTCATGCCGAACCCGAAGACAGGCACCGTCACCATGGACGTCGCCAAGGCGGTCACCGACTTCAAGGGCGGCCTCGTCGAGTACCGCGGCGACGCCAAGAGCCACGGCGTCATCCACGTCCCACTCGGGCGCGCCTCGTTCGCTCCCCGCTCGCTCACCGACAACTACCGGGCCGTCATCGAAGAGCTCCTCCGCGTGAAGCCGGCGTCCGCCAAGGGTCGCTACATCAAGGCCATCACCATCAGCTCGACCATGGGCCCCGGGGTCAAGATCGACCCGACCGGCGCACGCCTCACCGACGAGGACCTCGCCGCGCTCCCAGCGTGAGCCGAGGCCCCTGACGCCCCTGA
>JAYUDU010000226.1:0-1912 GCA_043739605.1 Acidimicrobiales bacterium
CGCTCCATGCCCATGCGCTCCCAGTCTGTCGGGTCCCAGAACGCCTCTGCCAGCACCTCCTGGACTGGGTAGCCATGGGACGCAAGGCGGGCGAGAAGTCGCTCCTTGAGCGGCTCCCGCTGATGGTGCCAGTCGACTCGACCGTCGAGGTTCGGTGTTGGCTCTAGCGCGTAGATGACCTCATGGCCGTCGGGAGCAAGGCTGCGATCGGAGTGGGCCTGCAGCGTGACGAGGATGGACGGGTCAGGTTGCACGACACCGTCACGAATGAGCGCATCGAAGGCACTGGTGTACTCGCCGAAATGGATGTTGTGGTGGGCAGCATCAGCAGGTGCCGCGCCCTTCACCGCGCCGAGCCACAGCGCACACGACGGCGAGTATTCGCCCTTGCGCACGACCCGCGGCGCGGTCAGCTCCGGAAGCAGGGTTCGGTACGCGACGGGCAGATCGGGGTTGAGCACCACGGCATCTGCTCGCATGGTCTCGCCGGTATCGAGCCGCACCCCAGTCACCGGGCCGTTCGTGCCGGAGCGCCGCAGGACTCGCTCGACGGTGACGCCGTATTCGATGGTGCCGCCGGCCAGCTCGATGACGTCTGCCAACGCGACGGCGACCCGGTGGATCCCGCCCTCGGGGAAGTACACGCCTTCGACCGTGTCCATGTAGGTGATGACGCTGTAGACGGCCAGCGCGTCGTAGGGCGACAGGCCTGCGTACAAGCTTTGGAAGCTGAACAGCTGGCGGAGGCGGGGGTCGGCGAAGTAGGCATCGACCTTCTTCGCGAGCCGGCCGAAACCACCGAGTCGCAGCAGCTGGATGGCCGGCGCCAACGGCTTGGTGATCGAGAGCAGCCCGTCGAAGTTGCGGTTGATGAAGTGGGGCATGACCACATCGGTCAGCTCGGTGAGCCAATGGCAGAAGCGGTCGAACGCCTCAGCTTCACTCGCCCCGCACTCTGTTCGGATCTCCTCGCGCATCGCATCGCGTCCGTGTCGCACCTGGAGCGCCCCGCCGAGGGCCTCGGGGAACGTGGCCCGATACATGGGGTCGACGGGATGCAGCCGCAGGTGGTCGGCCATGTCTGCGCCCGCGGCTGCGAAGACCGAAGCGAGGATTCCGGTCATCGTCAGCACCGACGGACCGGTGTCGATGTGAAAGGCCCCGGCCGCGGTCTGCGGCTCCCAGACGCCGGCTCGGCCACCGGGCACGTCGGCGCGTTCCAGGACGACGACCTCGTGGCCCGCACCCACCAGGTGGCACGCTGCAGATAGGCCACCGAGACCGGCTCCGACGACGATCACCCTCACGGGTGCGCATGCTCGCCCGCTTCGGACCGGTGTGCAAGATCGGGTTCCGGCGCGCCTTCATTCCTCGGTGTGGAGCGCCCGCGTCAGCTTGTTAAGAAGTCGACGACCAGCGCGTTGACCACGTCGGGCCGCTCGAGATGAAGGAAGTGGCCGCTGCCGGCGACGATCTCGACTCGGGAGGCTGGGTTGGGGAGGAAGGCGGCGGCCGCGGCGGCTGCCGCGGTGCCGACGCAGCCATCGTCTGCGCCGTGGATGTACAGCGTCGGCTGCGCAGTCTGCGTCTGGGTGGCCGCTTGCTGGGCGCTGAGCACAGGGTCATCTGCGACCGCGCCGAGCATCGACCGGTAGTAGCCCAGCGCGGCGGCAAGGTTGGACGGATCGCGCAGCGCATCTTTCACCGCGGGCAGATGCGCGCGGCCGTCGAAGCCGGGCGACCAGTCCGCCCACAGGCGATCGACGAACTCGAGGTCGTTGCCGCCGACGACGAAGTCCGACAGCGGGTGCTGGAAGAAGAACATGTACCACGAGCGCTGCAGCTGGTCGTAGGTGAGGAAGCTGCCGCCGATGGCGCCGGCCGGCGGCACCGCGAGCGTCACCAGCTTCGA
>JAYUDU010000227.1:0-1905 GCA_043739605.1 Acidimicrobiales bacterium
CGGTGCGGGCGTCGGCGAGCACGCAGATGAAGTCAAGGTCGCTCCGGTTCGAGGAGAAGTCGTCGTAGGCGGCGGAACCGACCACGTAGAACCCGACGAGCCTGGTGCCGAACAGCCGCTCGGCGATGGTCACGTACTCGGTGGCGTTGCGCATAGCGAGCGGGTGCATCCACGCAGTCTGGCAAACCAGCGAAGCGGCCCGGCGGTGCGGTTGCGTGGCTGTTAGTCGGCGGCGAGATGAGTGATGACGTTGCCTCGTCCGGCGGTTCTTGCGGGGATGGCGGCGCCGAGGATGGTGATGAGGACGGCAGCGATTGCGGCGAGGGCGAGCGCCGCCGGGGCTGGGTGGTAGTCGATCGGGAAGGGCGAGTCGTGTTGGAGAAGGCTGACGCTCAGGCGGTGCAGGGCGAGCCCTGCAATTGCTCCGATGAGGGTGCCGGTCGCGGCCACCACGACGGCTTCGGCGAGGATGGCGAAGATGAGGCTGTTGAGCCGGTCCATGCTCTTGATGGTGTCGTCGATGAGGCTGGCGCCGGTGGCGATGTGGATGTCGACGGGCAGGTCGCGGGTGAGACCTTCGATGGTCTGGGTGACGAGCCGGGGATCGGTGCCGGGGAGCAGGGCGAGCTCGTAGGCGGATGCGGTGGCGCCATACCAGCCGTTGGCGACGCCGGTCGGGATGACGAGGGTGCCGTTCGGGCTGACAGAAAAGCTGTCGGTGACAGCAAGGACTGAGGTGTGGCGGAGGCCGATGGGAGTGGGGATGTCGAGGGGTGAGCCGACGTCGAGGCGGAGGGCGCGCGCGAGCTGGGCGGTGACGATGACGCCGTCGCCGTGCGCATACCGTCGTCTGGCCCCTTCGGGAGCGAGCCGGTATTGGGGCAGGTTGGAGTCGGCGTCTGCCGCAATCGTCGAGATGAGCTTGTGCTCAAGCTGGGTGAGTCCGTAGCGGGAGGCGGCCACGGTGGCTACCCCGGGCAGCGCGCGAAGCTGGTCGCCGAGCGCGTCGGGAAGACCGAGACTGGGAACGCGACCGCCATTGGCGGCGGTGGAGATGATGAGGTCGCTGGCGAGGAGCGTCACCGCGCGGGCGTGGCCGGCGGCCCGCACGTTCGCGACGATGCCGGTGGTGGAGACGACGGTCGTGACGGCTGCGACCACGGCTGCGGTGGTGGCCCAGGCGCGCCGCGGTGAGCGACTGAGGCCGGTTTGGGCGACGCGCCCGGGAACTCCGAACAGCCCTACCACGGCTGCTTCGACGCGACCGATGAGCCCCGCGGCGGCGTATGTGAGGATGAGGACACCGAGCGCGAAGCCGGTGAGGGCGGTGCATCCCGTGGACCGGCGCGCGACTCCTGCGGTGATGTTGAAGACGAGGAACCCCCCGACGACGAGTGCCATGGACGCGACCGCTAACAGGGGTTGGACCACGGGCGAGACGGCGTCCTGGGCTTGGGCGCGGCGTTCGGCGGAGGTGGTCACGATCGTGCGATCGCTCAACCGGTCCTCAAGGGTTCGGGCAAGCGCGGCCGGGGTGGTGCCCGCCGACGGGGTCACGATGATGGCGTCGATGCGGTCGCCGCGGCTGGCGATGCGGGCCGCTTCGTCAAGCGTGGTCAACGCGAGCGGCCCGCTGCCAAGGTCGGGAATGACGGCACCGATGTGCACGGTCGTGACCGATGCGCCAGCCGGGTACGCGGCGGCGCGGTCCCCGGGCCGAAGGTGTGCTGTCCCGGCGAGGGATGCGGTGGCGATGATGTCGCTCGCCGGGAGCCTCCCTCCGAACGACCTGACCACTTCACGGGCTTCGAGCATCCGCTCACCTCCTGCACCGAGGTATGCCATCTGTGTATACCTGAAGGGAGGACCCAATCGGCATGCATCTGCAGAACACCCTCCTGGGGC
>JAYUDU010000228.1:0-1903 GCA_043739605.1 Acidimicrobiales bacterium
TTGCGCGGATCTGACAAGGTGCGGCCATGACCACGTCTGCCGCCATCCGCCGAGCGCTCGTCACCGGCGGCGGCAGCGGCATCGGCCTCGCATCAGCCAAGCACCTGCTCGACGCCGGCCTCACGGTCACGATCGCCGGCCGCACGCTGGCCAAGCTGGAGGATGCCGCGGCGTCCCTCGGCAGCGACGCGGTGCGTGTGGTCGCCTGCGACGTCGCCGACGAGGAGTCCGTCGCCGCCGCGGTCGCTGCTGCTGGCGAGGGCACGGGCACGCTCGACGTCGCGGTGCTCGCGGCCGGCACCGGTTCGATGGAACCGATCGTTTCGCACTCCAAGGACACCTGGGACGCGGTGCTCGCCACCAACCTCACCGGCGCCTTCCTCACCATCAAGCACGCCGCGGGGGCGATGAAGCGCAGCGGTTCTGGCGGAGCGATCTGTGCGATCTCTTCGATAGCGTCGCCGCTCACTCACCGGTACATGGCGGCGTACTGCGTCTCGAAGGCCGGCCTCGACTCGTTGGTCCGCAACGCGGCGGACGAGCTCGGGCGTCACGAGATCCGCGTCAACAGCGTGCAACCGTCGCTGGTGCCTACCGACCTGGCCGCCGCGTTCGCTTCGAGTCCGGAGATCGTCGCCGACTACATCGACAACATCCCGGTGGAGCGGCTCGGCACCGTCGACGATGTCGCCGCGGTCGTCGCCTTCTTGTGCGACCCCGCGGCGCGCTGGGTCACCGGTCAGTGCATTGGGGTCGACGGCGGCAACACCCTGCGTCGGGCCCCGAACCTCACCCAGATCGCTTCGATGCTCTTCCCCGACACCTACTGACCTTCAGGCGGCGGTCTGTGTGGCCGGGCGTTGGTCGCAGCGTGCGCACCGTCGTTGTTCGAGAGCAACGGTCGCTCAGGGCCGGACGAGCGCGGCGAGCATGGCTTGCAGCTTGACCTGGGTCTCCATCAGCTCAGCCACGGGGTCGCTGCCCTCGACGATACCGACGCCGGACACCATGCGCGCCCTGGCGCCGTCGATGTCCGCGCTGCGGATGCCGACGTACAGCGCGCCGTCACCGGCGGCGTCGAACCAGCCAACTGGGCCGGCGTAGCGGCCCCGATCGAGCTGCTCTAGCTCGTCGATGAGGGCGAGCGCAGCGGGCGTCGGAGTGCCGGCGACCGCTGGAGTCGGGTGCAACGCCTCGGCCAGCACGAGGGCGCTTGGCGGCTCGCCGTCGGGGCCGGCCACGAGTCGCCCACGAAAGCGCGTCGCGAGGTGCAGCACGTTCCGGAGACCGACGACGGAGGGCTCCAATGGGGCGTCGAGGTGTACGCACAACGCACCGAGCACCGCTCTGAGGTCGTCCACGACGTAGGCGTGTTCGCGGCGGTCCTTGGCCGATGCCAACAGCGCGTCGCCGGCGCGTCGATCTGCGTCTGGGTCGCCGGCCCGAGCGGTGGTTCCGGCAAGAGGGTGTGCGCTCACGTCGAAGCCCACACGCTCGACGAGCAGCTCTGGGGTGGCGCCAACGAACCCGTCGACGAGGAACGTCGTGCACGTGGGAAACAACGCTCGCAGGCGGGCCAGCACCGCTGGGACGACGAACGGTCGGTCGGCCTCGACCTCCACGGCCCGGGCCAACACCACCTTGCCGAGGTCGCCCCGCTCGATGCGAGCGACCGCCTCGGCGACGACGGAACACCACGCCACCTGGGGCATAGCAGAGCGCAGCACGAAGCCGTCCGGCTCTGGACCGTGGTCGCGTACGACCAGGTCGGCCTCGGTAGCGGCGCCAGTGAGGAGCTCCCACGCCCGGCCGTCCGGTTCGCGGCACACCACCGCGGCGGGGATGATGGCCACCCCCGCGCCTGGCCCGAAGGGCTGGACACAGCAGGCGATCGCACGCGCAC
>JAYUDU010000229.1:0-1900 GCA_043739605.1 Acidimicrobiales bacterium
GCTGCTGACGGCGGACGGCCGCGTCGTGGTGAACGTGGCCGACGTGCGCATCGGCGACCACGTCACGCCGCTCGTCGCCGATGTGGGCGCAGCAGCTGGAAGGTCACTCGACCTCGTCGAAGACGTGACGTTGCGCTGGGACGAGGACAGCCGGTTCTTCGCCTCGGAGCACTGCCTGGTGTTCGAACCGATCAGGGACAGCGCTTGACAACCACGTCGCACTCACGGATGATGAGAGCACTGCTCTCATTTAGTAGCAGTGCTCACCTACGGAGGCCCGCATGCACCCAACGACCAACACGACCGCAGACGTCCGCTACCTCGCTCCCACGCGCGGCGACCGAGCGTTCAACGCGCTGACTGGGTGGCTCACCAGACGAGGCCTGAGCGTCGCGGGGTCGCGGGTCGTGGCGGTCCGCGGTCGGACCAGCGGCGCGTGGCGGACGACGGTCGTGAACCTCCTGACGATCGACGGCCAGAGCTACTTGGTCGCGCCGCGTGGCCGCACCCAGTGGGTCCGCAACCTGCGCGTTGCCGGAGCTGGCGAGCTGCGACTCGGTCGGCGCACCGAGGCGTTCGTCGCAGACGAGCTGGACGACATCGCCAAGGCTCCTGTCCTTCGCGCCTACCTCGACCGCTGGGGATGGGAGGTCGGCCGCTTCTTCGACGGACTGACCGCCAACGCGTCCGATGACCAGATGGCCGCCATCGCCGCGGACTTCCCGGTCTTCGCCATCGAGCCGACCTAGCGTCGGGGTGTGAGCGGACGCGCCTACCTCGATCACGCGTCCGCATCCCCGTTGCGCGACGGGGTCGCCGAGGCGATGGCGCCATGGCTGGGCGCGGCCGACCCCGGCAGGGTGCACACCGAGGGGCGCACGGCTCGCTTCGCACTCGAGCAGGCCCGGACCAGCATCGCCGAGTCGCTCGGCTGCCGCAGCTCACGCGAGGTGGTCCTGCTGTCCTCGCTCGCCGAGGCCGCAGCGACCATGAGCGCATGGGCGACCGAGCGCACCCCTGGCGGTGTCGTCGCCGCGTCGGCGATCGAGCACTCGGCCCTGCGACTCTCCGGCGAGGCATGGGCGGCGCGCTCGGGCGGCGGGCTCGTCGACCTTGCGCTCGACCCCACCGCCCTGGTCGATCTCGACGCGCTCGATGCGATCCTGGTTGCGGCTCGGCCGATCGCCTTGGTGCACATCCAGTGGGGCAATCAGGAGACGGGCGCGATCCAGCCGATCGCTGAAGTCATCGGCCGGTGTCGTCGGGCCCGGGTGCTGGTCCACGTCGACGCGACGCAGGCCGCCGGACGATGCCCGATCGACTTCGCCGCCCTCGATGCGGACCTGGTCACGGTCGCCGCGCCGGAGGTCGGCGGGCCGCGGGGGGTCGCCGCACTGCTGGTGCGGCGAGGCCTTCGCCTCGATCCCCTGCTGCTCGGCGGTGCGCAGGAACGGGCTCGACGGGCTGGCCTCGAAGACATCGCCGGCGCCGTTGGCTTCGCGTGCGCGCTCTCCGCCGTTGACCCCGCGATCGAAGGCGCCCGCCAGGCCGCGCTCACCGAACGGACGATCGCCGGCCTCCGCCGGCTGGATGGCGTGTCCGTCATCACGCCGATCCACGCGGCGGCCCGACTTCCGCACCTCACCTGCTGCACGTTCGAGGGAGTCGAAGCTGAGCCGGTGCTGCTCGGACTCGACCAGGCGGGCATCGCCGCGCACTCTGGCTCCGCATGCTCGTCCGAGGTGCTGGAGCCGTCGCCCGTGCTCGCCGCCATCGGTGCAGCCGCGGACCGCAGCCTGCGAACGAGCGTCGGATGGACGTCAACCGAGGCGGACGTCGACCGCTACCTCGCGGTGCTGCCCGAGGTGCTGCGCTCGTTGCTCGCCCTGCGAAGCTGAGC
>JAYUDU010000230.1:0-5177 GCA_043739605.1 Acidimicrobiales bacterium
AGGCCGATCATCGCCCGCTTCTCGGCGACCTTGTCTGACAGCGCCGACAAGCGCTCGAAGTCCTCGTCCTTGACGTTGATGGTGAAGTCGCCGAAGCGCACCAGCTGCAAGCCGTTCTCGGCCAGCTCTGGGTTCACCTTGCCGATGGTGGCGTCCATGATCTCGGACTGCTGGCTCTTGATGCCGAGCACGGGGATGGTGCGGTTGAGCACGCCATCGACGACGATCTCACCCATCACTCGCATGATCTGACGGCCGACGAAGTTGGTGATGACCTCGTTGTCTGGCTGGTCGGCGGTGCCAAGGACGGTCTTGATCATCAGGCCGCCGTCGAACACCCGCAGGCTGTAGTCGCCGTAGCAACGGATCTCGACCGGCATCTGGAAGTCGGGTTCCTTGATGCGATCGAAGGGCCCACCGAAGCGGAGGTCGCGACACTCTGCTGTCCGGAAGAAGATGAGCTCGCACCGGTAGGCGTTGTCGTAGAAGAGTCGGTCGAGCAGCACACCGATGACGGGCAGCTCCTGGGCGTCGATGGTGTGCTCACCGGGAGAGAGCTGGCCGATGACCTGGCCCTGGTTGACGAAGACGGCGCAGTAGCCCTCTGGCACGAACGCCTTGGTGAACTTGCGGATCGACTTCTCTGGCCACTTGAACACGATGCGGCCGGCCGAGATCGCCTCGTCCGGCATGGCGATCCGAAGATTGCCGATGTCCTGCCTGGCTTCGTGGAAGATGCCCACTGCGGTCTCCTGGTGCGAGGTGATGCGGCTGGCGCCGGCGCCGTTCTGACGCAAGCGCACAGGGTACGGGACATTCGAGGTGGTGCACGGACCGTGTGCCCAAACGGCACCCAGGCGTGTCCAAAGGTGCAGGATGGGCGGCGTGTTCGACGACGACGACCTTGGCCCGGTGCTCGCCCTCGACGTAGGCGGAACCAAGCTCGCGGCTGCAGTCGTCGACGCCACCGGATGGTTGATGGCAGAGGCCGTGTCGATCCCGACGCGGAGGGCGGACGTGGGAGACAAAGGCGCAGCCTTGTTCGAGGACCTGGTCGCGCTCGGTCGTCGCGCCCTTGAAGCGGCCGGCCTTGACCCCGACGTGGCGCCCGTCGCCGTTGGCTGTGGCTCCGGTGGGCCGGTCGACGCCGAGGGCGGGTACTCGCCGCTCAACATCCCGGCGTGGCGGGCGTTTCCTCTGGCGGAACGGCTGGAGGCCACCTTCGGGTGCGACGCCTACGTCGACAACGACGCCAAGGCACTGGCGGTGGGGGAGGGCTGGATCGGCGCTGCCGCGGGTGTGCGCGACTACATCGGCATGGTCGTGTCGACGGGCGTGGGCGGCGGCATCGTGCTGAACGGGCAACTGTTGAGCGGTGCCGCCGGCAACGCTGGGCACATCGGTCACATGATCGTGGAGCCCGACGGCGCCCAGTGTCTGTGCGGCGCGCGTGGGTGCCTCGAAGCAGAGGCGTCGGGCACCGGGATCGCCACGATCACGGGCCGTCCGGCGGCGGAAGCGACCGACGAGGTGAAGGAGCGCACCGGCCGTCTGGTGGGCCGCGCGGTGGCGTCGGTGGCCAACCTGCTCGACCTCAAGCTCGCCGTCGTCGCGGGCAGCGTCGCCCTCGGGTTCGGCGACGCGTTCTTCGCCGCGGCGCAGGAGGAGATGGACCGTAGTTGTCGCATCGGGCACGCCCGCGACGCCCGCATCCGCCCCGCCGGCTTGGGCGCCAGCGGCCCTCTCATCGGCGCCGCCGCCCTCGCCTACCGCCGCATGCGCTGACCCGGACTGTCGCCGCTTGAGACGCCGTCGCTTCTGGCACGCAGTGGCGGTCGGGACGCTGCGCACGCAGAACCTGGTGTTCCCACCCCGCCTTCTGCGGGCGCGGAAGTGGAGCGATGCCTCCGCGTGGCAGCGTCGTCGTGCACGTAGTGGCGGGTACGTGGTTGGATGACGCTCGCATCAGCGAACGCAGAGCAGTCCGGCGCCCGAGGCGTCGGCAGGGAGGGCTCATGACCGACACCGCCACCGCCACCGCACCTGCGAGCGTGCCGCTCGTCGGCTATCTCGTGTTGGGCGACGAGCCACACCTCGTCGCCAACAAGTGCACGTCGTGCGACGCGACGTACTTCGATCGCCGCAACGCCTGCGCGCGCTGCTTCGGCACCGACTTCGCACCCTACGACGTGCCGACCGAGGGCGAGGTGCGGGCGTTCACCATCGTCGCCCACGCCGCGCCCGGCGTGCCGACGCCCTTCGTGGCGGCTCTCATCGACTGCGGCGGCACCGCCGTGCGGGGCAACATCGTCGGTACGACGCCGGACCCGGACCACGTCAGCCTCGGCATGAAGGTCCGTCTCACGACCTTCCCGATGGGCACTGACTCAGCGGGCACCGAAGCTGTTTCTTTTGGCTTCCAGCCGATCTCCTGACGGCCGCCGCCTTCCTCCCTGCGCTCGGATGACGCTCCTCCGCTGCGCTCCCCCGAGTCACCCGTGCTCGTCCGTCCAGGCGCCGGCGGCGATCCGCTTCTCAGCCTGATGCCGGCGGCACACCACAGTCGCAATCACTACCTCTTCGCTCGGCGACCTGCCGGGCTCGATTCGCTCCAATCCACTCGAAACAACGAGGTGAACCAACATGGCTGATTCCGTTTGGATCCTTGGCATCCACATGACCAAGTTCGGCAAGCACACCGACAAGGACATCGTCGACCTCGCATCTGAGGCCGCGATGGCGGCGCTCGCCGATGCCGGCGTGACCATGGGCGACATGGGCATCCTCGCCGCCGGTAACCTGATGGGGCAGGGCGGCGGCCTCGGGCAACAGCTCCAGAAGCAGGTCGGCCAGACGGGCATCCCCGTCTACAACGTGTCCAACGCATGCGCCACGGGCGCGACCGCGTTGCGCACCGCGATCATGGCGATCAAGGCAGGTGAGGTCGACATGGGCCTCGCCGTCGGTGTGGAAAAGCTGGCCGGGGCCGGCCTTCTTGGCGGTGGCGGTCGGGCGAAGTCCGACAATGACACCTGGGCACCGAAGGGCCGCTACGACGCCGTCGCCGGCACCGACGGTCGCATCGGCACCGACACCATGCCGGGCGTCTTCGCTCAGATCGGGATGGAATACGGACACAAGTACGGTGGCACGAGCTTCGAGCTCTTCGCTCGGATCTCGGAGAAGAACCATGGGCATTCCACGTTGAATCCGTTGGCTGCCTACTCCAAGGCGATGTCAAAGGAGCAGATCATGGGTGACCTCATGATCGCATACCCGAACACCCGTCCGATGTGCTCTGCCAACTGCGACGGCGCTGCGGCGGCGGTCGTGGTCAGCGACGCCAAGTTGAAGACGCTCTCTCTCGAGCAGCAGCGGCGCGCGATCAAGGTGTCGGCCTCGATCCTGACGACCGACCCGTACGAGGACGCCTGCCAGATCCTCCCGAACATCAACACCCTCACGAAGAACGCCGCGAAGCTGGCCTACGAACAGGCCGGCATCGGCCCCGATGACCTCGACCTCGTCGAGCTACACGACTGCTTCGCCACCGCGGAGCTGGTGCACTACGACAACCTGGGCCTGTGCGAGGAGGGCGGCGCCGTCGACTTCTTCGAGAGCGGTGCACCGTTCCGGGACGGACGGCTGCCCGTCAACGTGTCCGGCGGTCTGCAGTCCAAGGGCCACCCGATCTCCGCCACCGGCATCGCCAACATCTGGGAGATCTGCCACCACCTCCGCAACGAGGCCGGCGACCGCCAGATCCAAGGGGCAAAGGTCGGCATGGCCCACGTCATCGGCCTCGGCAGCGCCTGCGGCGTCCACATCCTCGAGGCCGCCGCCTAGTACGCCCGGTTCGGTTCCGTACTCGGGGTCAGCATGCCGCTGACCCCGAGGCCAGCGCAGGGGTCAGGGAGCGAGGACGTCGAGGTAGCGGGCCATCAACGCGTCGGCGCTGACCAGCTTGAGATCCTCAGTCAGCGCCTGGGCCACCAGCATCCGGTCAAACGGATCACGGTGATGGGCCGGGAGTCCAGCAAGAGCACGAATGTGCGGGGTCTCCACTGACAGCAGTAATGCGTCAAGTTCGCTGACGGCCCGGTCCACGAAGTCTGCCGCCGGCAGCGGGAGGTCGATCTTGCCGTTGGCCTGCTTGATCGAGAGTTCCCATGCGGCGAGGACCGAGATGGTCACCTCGGTGGCGTCGGCGATCACGCCTTGCAGACGCCCAAGACGGCGTGGGTCGGCAAGCGTCCAAACGACCACCTGCGTGTCGAGGAGCAGCCTCACCAGTCGTCCGTGCCCACGGCGTCCAGTTCCTCGAGCGGCGCGTCGAAGTCCTCGGCGATGCGCACCTGCCCCTCGAAGCGGCCGAACCGGCGCACGCGCGGCGCCGGCGGCACCAATCTTGCGACGACCACCCCGCGGTTGGTGATCTCGACGTCTTTGCCCGCCGCGACCTCATTCAGGAGCCGCGAGAGGTGGGTCTTGGCCTCATGCACGCCGACGGAGGTAGTCATGTCGCTTAGTCTACTGATCACGCTGCGGCGAGTGCGCCACCAGGGGCGATCCCGACGGTGGCGCCCGCTCAGCCGCGGCCCACGCGTCGCGTTCGGGCATGGCGGGCGAGCGTGACGACTTCGCAGGCATCGTGCGCTCGTGGCGAGCGGTCAGCCCGACGTGCTGGGAACGATCCTGGCGAGCCGGGGCGGTCCCGACGCGCTCGAGGGCCACCACTCGTTGCTCCAGCGGGAGCTGGCCATGCGGCCGGTCCAGCGAGTGCACGCGACGGACGTGGTCGACGCCGTCGTGGACGCGCTCGATACCCTGGCGGAGCGCCTGCGCCTCAGCTGATCGCGCGGGCCGCCGCAGTGGCCCCCATGGCGACCGCCACCACGACGAGGAAGCCTTGCTTGCGCCACAGGGCGACCGCCGCGGCGGCGAGGCCGGCGAGGCGGGCGTCGAGCATCAGTGAGCGGCCGTCGCCGACCGTCTGCACCAGGACCAGCGCGGCCAGCAGGGCCGCGGGCAGGAGTGCGAGGAACCGCACCGCCCGCGGGGGCAGCGTACGACCGGCGAGCGCCATCGGGCCCGCCGCCTTGAGACCGAACGTGCCGGCGGCCAGCAGGCCGATCGTGAGCCACACCCTCACGGTGTCACCTCGCCGGGCGGCGGAG
>JAYUDU010000231.1:0-5175 GCA_043739605.1 Acidimicrobiales bacterium
GATTCAACGCCGATCCCGGGGTGCACGCCTACCTGATGCAGTATCCGTTCCCGCCGCACCTGGACTTTTCGGCCGCGATGCTGCGCGTGGAGCCCGCCAAGGACGTGGACGGCATGCACCCCGTCAACCTCGGCCTCCTCGTGCAGGGGGTGGATGCACCGCTGCCGTGCACGCCGGCCGGCATCCAACGCCTGCTGGTCGACTACGACGTCCCGATCTCTGGACAGCGTGTCGTCATCATCGGCCGCGGCCTCACGATCGGCCGCCCCCTCGCCAACCTGCTGACGCTGAAGCGACCGCACGCCAACGCGGCGGTGACGGTCCTGCACACCGGCATCGCCAAGCGCGTGATGATCGAAGAGTGTCGCAATGCCGACATCATCATCGCGGCGGCGGGGTCGCCGGGAATGGTCACCGCAAGCATGGTCAAGCCCGGCGCCGCGGTGGTTGCGGCCGGCGTCACGTTCGAGGGCCGCAAGATCCTCTCGGACGTGGCAGATGAGGTCGCAGATGTGGCGAAGTGGCTCTCCCCACGCATCGGCGGCGTCGGCCCGATGACCCGGGCCATGCTGCTGGTGAACTGTGTCGAGGCCGCAGAGCGCGCCGCCGGCATCGCCCCAACAATCTGACCCAGCCGGGCTTCTTTGGTCTTTGGGCATCAGGAAGCGCGCCCAATGACCAAAGAACGCGGGGCCCAGACGGCTACGGGTTGAGGTACGCCAGCAGATCGAGGCGGACGTAGGTCTGGTCGAAGGTGCCGTCCCCGCGGCGCAACTCGTCGAATCGCTCGAAGGTCTTGGCCCGCAGCTCTGCGTGCAGCTCGACCGGCAGGTGGCTTTCGTAGCCCTGGAACGCCTGACTCTCGAACCATCCGGCCAGGCTCGCCCGCGCGAACGGCCGGCGCTGGGGGACGGTGCGGATGAAGCCCGGGTGGTCGACCGAGAAGCCGGCGGTCTCGAGGATCTCGACCCACGAGCCCGGATCGGCGAACGTCCACGGCATCGACGTGCGGCCGCCGAGTGATGTGCTGATCTCGTTCAACAGCGCGGCGATGTGGGCGACGTTGCCGGCGCCGCCGCACTCCACCCGCAGCCAGCCGCCGGGACGCAGCAGCGCGGCGGCGGCCACCGCGAAGGATGCGTGGTCGGCAAATGGCACCCATTGCAGCACGGCACGGGTGAACACCCCATCGAACGGGCCATCGACACAGCCGGGCAGCGCCTGCAACGGCGCTTCGACGAACGACTGGTTCAGGCCAGCGCACCCGCGGGCCTCGTCGAGCATCGTCGGCTGCGGCTCGACACCGACCACATGTCCGTCCGGCACCAGGTCGGCGACGACCCGCGAGAAGTCGCCGGAGCCGCAGCCGACGTCGAGCAGTCTGTCACCCGGTCGCGCCGGGAAGCCGAGACGGTGCTCGCCGGCGAGGAACCATGCGTCCTGGGCTCGGTGGTGCCCGGTGTTGGCGGCGTAGAGCGCACCATCCCATGGCGCGAGGTCGTCTGGGTCGTCCACATGTTGGGATGTGTGTTCCACAGAGTGGACGATATACGATGGGCGCATGGCCCGCATCGCCGACCTGCTCGCAGCAGGGCGCACCACCAGCTTCGAGTTCTTCCCGCCGAAGAACGACGAGGAGCAGCGCTCGCTCGTCAAGACCCTCAGCGAGCTCGCCCCGCTCAGGCCGAGCTTCGTGTCGGTCACCTACCGAGGCGGCCGTTCGTCGAGGGAGCGCACGACGCGCCTGGTCGCTGGTCTTCGCTCGACGACGGACCTGACACCCATGGCGCACCTGACGTGCGTCGGCCACAGCCGCCTTGAGCTTGCTGAGATCCTTGTTGACCTGCGCACGGCCGGCGTCGAGAACCTGATGGCGCTCGGCGGCGATCCGCTACCGGACGAGGAAGGCCCCGCCGAACTTGCGTACGCAGACGAGCTCGTCGATCTCGCTCGCGCCATCGGCGGGTTCTCCATCGGCGTCGCTGCGCACCCAGACGTGCATCCCCGTTCGGCGGATCGCCACAGCGATCGTGTCCACCTCGCCGCAAAGCTCGCCAAGGCCGACTTTGCCGTCACCCAGTTCTTCTGGACGATCGACAGCTACCTCTCGCTGGTAGACGAGCTGGCCGCGCTCGGCGTCAACAAGCCGGTGCTCCCCGGGGTGATGCCGCTCACGTCGGTGGCCTCCGCGACGCGCATGGCCACGATGGGAGGCCCGGTACCGCACGAGGTGCTGGCCCGATGGGACGGCGTGGGCCCGGCCGACGAGCGCGCCGTTGGCATCGATCACATGGTCGAACTGTGCGCCGCGTTGCTCGATGCCGGCGCTCCGGGCCTGCACTTCTATACGCTCAACCGCTCCACCGCGACCCGCGAGATCGCGGAGAAGCTCGGCCTCGCACCGGCCTGAGCTGCCGACCTCACTCGCTCATCGCTTGAAGGCCCGGCCGGACCAGACCGTCGAGGAGGTCGGCCATGTGCTGCGCCGACAGCTCTGGATGCCCTTGCCACCACGTAGCCAGCGACTCGAACGCACCGTTGATGGCGTGGGCGAGCGCCTCAACCCGCAGCGGATCCGCGGCCAGCTCGGCCACCCTTCCCCCGACGTCCTCCGCCCCTGCGGCGATGAGCGAGCCGACGAGATGGGCCTGGCGGCGACGCACCGCATCCACCTCGCCAGCGAACGGCGTGGCTGCCGCGGACAGGAGCACCCGCCACACGGAGCGGTGTCCCTCGACGAAGCGGAAGAAGGCCAGGCCACCTGCGCCAAAGCGCGCCCCAGGGTCGCCCTCAGCCGCCACGGCCGCGGAGACCGCCGCGGCGAGCTCGTCCGCTGCTCGGTCGATGCACTGCGAGAACAGCGCGTCCTTGGAACCGACGAGGTCGTAGACGACAGGCTTGGAGACTCCGGCCCGCCGGGCGAGCTCGTCCATCGATGCGGCGACGTAGCCGCGCTCGGCGAACAGGTCTGCGGCGAGTGCGAGGACGTGCTGGACGCGGATGCGTCGGGGCACCCGGCCGTGGGCGTACGCACCGACTGCCGCGGCACCGAGGTCGGAGGCTGAGTTGTGTGACCGGACTGGCACGCCAACGACACTAGCAATCCTGTCCTACTGCCAGTAGGCTACTAAGAGTAGGCGGGATGACGGTCCCAGCCCCAACCATTCGGAGGAAACCGTGGCCCGCACCGAGACTGCCCACGATGAGGCACTGGCGGCCGGGCAATCGCTGCCGACGCACGCGCGCATCGCCATCATCGGCACGGGCTTTGCCGGCCTCGGCGTGGCCATCAAGCTGCTGCAAGCTGGCCATGACGACCTCGTCATCCTCGAGCGCGCAGACGACGTCGCCGGGACATGGCGCGACAACACCTACCCGGGCTGCATGTGCGACGTCCCCTCCCACCTGTACTCGTTCTCGTTCGCGCCCAACCCAGAGTGGAGCCATGTCTTTTCCCCACAGCCGGAGATCCGGGCGTACCTGAGAAGGTGCGCAGAGGACTTCGACGTCATCCGCCACGTTCGCTTCGGCCACGACGTCACCGGTGCGACATGGGACGACGTGGCGCAGCACTGGGACATCACCACATCCAAGGGCGACCTGACCGCCGACCTCTTGGTCATGGGCACCGGCCCGCTGGCCGAGGCCAACACCCCGGACATCCCCGGCATCGACGAGTTTCCCGGTGCGATCTTCCACTCCGCGAAGTGGGACCACGACCACGACCTGAGCGGCGAGCGGGTGGCCGTCATCGGCACCGGTGCATCGGCCATCCAGTTCATTCCGTTCGTGCAGGGCCGCGCCGCGAAGGTTGAGGTGTTCCAACGCACGCCACCGTGGGTCCTCCCTCACCCGAACCGCCGCACCAACCGCGTTGCGAAGGCCATCTACCGGCGACTTCCCCCGGCACAGCTGGCAATGCGCGCCGCCATCTACTGGAGCCGTGAGCTGCTCATCCTGGGCTTCGTGCACCGGCCATCGTTGATGAAGGTCCCGGCGCAGATGGGCAGACGGAACATCACCAATGCGATCAAGGACGCTGCGTTGGTCAAGAAGCTGACGCCGACGTACAACGTCGGATGCAAGCGCATCCTGATGTCCAACACCTACTACCCGGCGCTCGCACAGCCGAACGTGGCCGTGCACACCGGCGGAGTCCACGAGGTGCGGGGCTCGATGGTGATCAGCGGCGACGGCACGCACGCGGAGGTCGACACCATCATCTTCGGCACCGGGTTCCGCGTCACTGACAACCCACAGATGGAGAAGGTGAAGGGCACCGACGGCCGCACCATCGGTGACGCCATCCGCTCGGGTGAGGGATGCCACCTCGGCACCACCTTCCACGGCTTCCCCAATCTGTTCATGATGGCTGGTCCAAACACCGGCATCGGGCACACCTCGCTCGTGTACATGATCGAGAGCCAGATCACCTACCTCCTCGATGCACTCAGGGTGCTCGATCGCCGCGGCGCACAGAGCTTCGATGTGCGCGCCGAAGCGCAGGCTGAGTTCGTGGAATGGGTCAACAACAAGACCAAGGGCACCATCTGGGAGAGCGGCTGCAAGAGCTGGTATCTCGATGAGCATGGCCGCAACACCACCCTCTGGCCAGGTTTCACCTTCGAGTACCGCGCCAAGGTCCGCCGCTTCGATGAGCACCACCACAACTTCGTTGCTCACGCTGCCGTTGTCCGCGAGCGCTTGGACTGACTCGAACGCGTTGCGGCGCACATGCCCATTCTCGCCAAGTGGCCCGGCCTAGGTTGGTCCGCATGTGGGCTGCCCGGAACCCAGCGACGAAGGTTCTGATGGCGAGCGTCGTCGCCGTGTCTGGCCTGGCGGGATGCGGCGGGAGCCCCTCGGTGGCCACGAGCGGCCCGAGGTCCGTCGGATCGTTCTCGGCAACCGCGGCCGCAGAGGACGGAGTCGTCACCACCCGCATGGTCGCTTCGAGCGAACCGGTCGCTGCGCCGGTAGGCAGCGCCGCGTCCGCGGTGCCCGCAGACGGCATCGTCACCGGACCGACCGTCCCCGCCGCACCGCCGGCGACGACCAAGGTTGGGACCACCTCCAGCACGACGAGGCGTCGCCCGGGAGCGACGACGACGCGACCGCCCCCGGCGCCGAGGCCCTTCGACCCCCAGGCCTCGGGCGCGGCCACCACGCTGTTCT
>JAYUDU010000232.1:0-5172 GCA_043739605.1 Acidimicrobiales bacterium
CGACCGAGCAGAACAGAGCACCCCATGAGCGTCATCGACACCACCACATCGGCCCGCACCAATCCGGTAGAGCTGCTCGACCTCGCCAAGCGCATCGTCGGCTGGGCCACGGCCGGGGAGCAGATCGAGGCGTTCGCCAGCCGGTCCACCTCAACGAACGTGAAGATCCAGGGCGGCAGCATCGAGAGCCTCACCCGCGCCCAGAACGAGGGCGTCGGCATCCGCGTCGTCGCCAGTGGTCGCCAGGGCCTCGCGTGGTGCACGGTCCTCGATGAGGACGCGCTCCTCGAGACGCTGGCCGAGGCCAGGGACAACGCGTCGTTTGGCTCCATCGACGAGAGCTTCGGCCTCGCCATCCCCGACGGCGTGGCGCTCCCGACCGGACTCGATCGCTACCGCCCCGGCCTGCTCGCCGTCACCACCGACGAGAAGATCGCCATGGCGATGCAGCTAGAGCGCCTCGCCCTCGGCGGCGACCCCCGCGTCCGCGGCGCCCGCATTGCGTCCTACTCAGACTCCATTGGAGGTGCGGCCATCGCCACGTCCACTGGCATCGCGGTGTTCGACGAGTCGACGAGCGCCGCGCTCACCGTCACGCTCATGGCCAGCGACGGCCACGGCGATGACGTGCAGACCGGCTACGGCTTTGACCTCGCCCGCGACTCCGCCGACCTCGACATCGAGAAGACGGCGGCCGAGGCGGTGCGTCGGGCCGTGTCGAAGATCGGCTCAACCAAGCCGGAATCGGCCACGCTCACGATGGTCCTCGACCCCCAGGCCACGCCCAGCTTCGTGAGCATGCTCGGCACCCTCGCCAACGGCGACAGCGTGCTGAAGGGGCGATCGCTGTGGGCCGACCGCATCGGCGAGCAGGTGGCTTCGGCGGCGGTGACGTTGGTCTCTGACCCAAGCGACCCGACCACGCTTGCCGCCGACGCCACCGACGCCGAAGGCCTCGCCAGCCGCCGCAACGTGATCGTGTCGGAGGGCTCCCTCGACGGCTTCTTGTACAACGCCCAGGTCGCCCGCAAGGCCGGCACGGTGTCGACCGGCTCTGCTGCCCGGGGCGGCTACGGCTCATCGCCCGGCATCGGCGCCCGCGCCCTCTCGCTCGCCCCCGGCACCAAGAGCCAAGCCGAGATCATCAAGGGCATCGAGCACGGGGTACTGGTCGACAGCCTCATCGGCCTGCACTCCGGCGTGAACCTCGTCTCGGGTGACGTGTCGATCGGCGCCGCAGGCTGGATGATCCGCGACGGCGAGATCGCCGAGCCGGTGAAGGAGTTCACCGTCGCGTCGACCATCCAGCGGATGCTCCTTGACGTTGCAGACGTCGGCAACGACATCGAGTGGCGCATGGGCACCGCCGGCTGCACCGTCGCGATCGACAACGTCCGCCTCGGCGGGAAGTAGCGGGCCCCACTTCTGGCACCACGGACGTGGACTTCGTCGACGTCCGTGGTCGCGGCCTCCGCCGTCTGCGCTCGCTGTTGCCGAACTGGCACCACGTCCGTGGACGATGCCGACGTACGTCGACGCCAGTTCGTCACGCGGCCCAGCGGCCCTCGGCGATCGCGCGCTCGCGATGTAGGTTCAGCACCGCTCTGACCTCGCCCGGCGTCTCGATGATCTCGTCGTAGGTGAAGCGCGCGGTGTGCACCCCGCGGGCGCCTGCGAGCCGGTCGCGCCGGCGATCCCGCTGGAAGTCGGCAACGCGAGTGTGCCAGCGACGTCCGTCGGCTTCAACGATGACAGGCAACCGCAGGAGGCGCGCATCGACGACACCACTGCCAGCCTCGTCCAAGGGGACCTGGTAGGCGACGGGACCCCACTCTCCGGTGTCGATGATCGCTCGGAGCGAAGCCTCGAGGGCGCTGTCCGGCGGGACGTAGCCGGGCCCCCGGACGTCGAGCATCTCGGCCATTGCCGCCGACCCGACGTGTCCGCGTCCGAGGAGCGGGACCGCGGTGGCGCCCAGCCGGAGCATGCGGATCCGACCGGCGGCGAGCTCGTCGTCGATCACGCGCTCGATCGCCTCAGGTCTCCAGCGGCGGAGCAGATCCACGATGGTGCGCTCGCGAGTGGTGATCGGCATCAGCCCCAGATGGGTGCGGTCCGAGGCCGGGAACCATCGTGACTCGTGGATGGCGAAGGTCCGCGCCTGTCGGCGGCCTCGCTCGACGGTGACCTCGATCGGCGACCGTGTCGATCCGGTGAAGCGCCAGAGTTGAGCCGCCGCCGGTCCCGAGACGCCGGAGTCCCGCAGGCTCCACCCCGCGGCGAGCGCCGCGGACTCCGGCGATCGTGGGCTGCCGGGGAGGCGCAGGACGCCGGGATGGGGTCGCTCCAGGGTGCCGCGACGGACGCGGTGGGCGATCAGGGCCGGCGTGAAGCCGAGTGCGATCGCCTGCGCATCGGTGGCGACGCCAAGCTGACGGGCGGCGAGCGCGGCGAGTGCGTGATCGAGGTGCGCGTGCGTCATGCAACCAATTTGCCAGATTGTGCATGGAAATGCAATGAAAAGTAGCCAAAGTTCGGCGAGGGGTGGAACCGGCGACCACGAACGTACGCATTGTCCACGTACGTGGAGCCAGAACCAGGCCTAATCGGGGTCGTCGGTGGCGTGGCGGGCGAGGGCGGCCGCACCGAGCGCGCCGGCTGCGGCTGCCGCGCCGGCCACCGCGAGGGCCGATGAGCCACCGGTCGCGGCGAGGCCGCCGACTGCGCCGCCCCGCCCCGGCTTCGCGGCGACCACTGCGGGGGTCTCGGCGATGCCGCCCGCCACGCCGGCGGCTGCGAGGGCGAACGGCACCGGCACGATGAGCTCGACGTTGCGATCCTCGGCGGCGCCGACGGCGTTGAGGTTGACCTGAGGATCGTTGAAGGCCAGCTCGCGGCTGAACGCCGCCAGCTGGTGATGGGTAGCGAGCGAGGTGTGCTGCGCCGGGCCGGCATGTTCGATCAGGGTGCCGAACATCGAGAGCGTGCCGTCGCGGTTGTCGACGACCTCGACGATGCGGGCGTGCTCGGGCCAGTCGACGTGCGCGGCGGTGAGGATCTCGAAGAAGCCGCCCGTGCCGCTCGGGTTGGGATGCGCGACCACTCGGTTGACGTGGCTGTGGCCGTTGATCCAGCCGACGACGTTGGGGTGCGCGAACAAGATGGCGCTGAGCGCGGCCGCAGACACCCGAGACTCCGTCGGCACGACGGGGCTCGGCGCCGGATTGTCGAGCGTGCCCAGGTTGTGGTGGCTGAACAGGATGACCAGCTGGTCGGTGCCGCCCTCCCTCGATGACGCCTTCTTCAGCTGAGCGAGGAGCCAGTCGACCTGGCCCTGGAACAGGTTGCCGTCGGCGTAGCCGCCCCGTGAACAGGTGTCGAGGCTGATGCCGAGCACACCCTGCGCGATCTGGAACGTGAACCCGAGGAACGCCTGGGTGCGGTGCGCTTCGCTGAGACCGTGACCCGTCGGCCCGGGCGTGTCGGGCGATGCCAGGTGGGCATCGACCCAGGCGGCGGCCGTGACCGACCGACGGTTGGCGTCGGCGGTCACGACACGTGTGGGTGCGGTCGCCAAGCTGGCGAGGATGCTGGGATTGGCCGAGACGAGCCCGGTCTGCAAGTCGTTCGGCGACACGCCGGCCGGGAGGTTGACAACCTTCAACGAGCCGGTGCTGATCGCATCGAGCGCCCCATTGGGCGGGGCGTTCCCGGACAGGAGGCCGTCGTGGTTGCCGTACGTCGCGAACCACCGGCACGGGATGCCTTGGGAGGGAAACGGGCGGACGGCAGCGGCGAGGAACCCGGGCGCGCTCGGGAAGCCGTGGGCCGACCTGAAGAGATCTGCATGTGGCCGAGGGTCGTCAGGGTGCCAATAGTGCACATCGAACGTGGTCGCCTCGTTGTCCATGACGCCCTCGTACGTCGGTCCGCCGCTGTTGGCAGTGACGGAGCCGCCATCCAGCAAGCGGATGTGCCAGCCCAGCTCGTTGGTCTGGCAGTTGTCGATGACGTCGCCGGTCGAGACGCAGCAGTCGTAGCCCCTCGCGGTGATGGGCCCCAGTCCAACCGTTCGGATCTGGTCGATCATCGATGCCGCGACCTGGCCTGTGAGGGGCTCCTGGGGCCGATACGCCGCGTCGAAGGGGATCTGGTTGGTAGGAGCGTCGGCATAGCGGTCGAGGAACTCGACGCGGCCCGGGCTCTGGGTGTCGATGAGATGCACGTCCGTGAGGTGGACGATGCATGCGAGCGACACTCGCCGCGCCTCGCGTCCGGCCTGTGCAGACGCTCCGGGCAGTACGCGAACGACGATCGGGAAACCGGGCTGCTCGCTGAGCCGACGGTAGGCGCCGGCCGCGGCGGTGGTCCCGTAGGTGAGCGAAAGCGTGGTGCCGGCCGGACGTAGCGCCACCTCTGCCGTCGGCATCGCGCCGACCGCAGACGCGGCCCGTTCTGCCGCGAACAGGCCCTCCGCGGTGAACCAAACGCTGGCCGCGCCCGCTACTCCCGTGCGAAGGAAGCGGCGTCTGCTCATGGCACCCATCGACCGGACGGTACCCCCTCGGTTCAACGGGCGTTCAGTCGCGCGTCCACACCCGCAGCGGCCCGAGGTCGACGGCGCTGGCGCGGCTGGACCTGGAGGGGTCATACCCGGTGAGCGGCCTGCCATCTGCCACCGATGCCGCGGCGCCAAGCACGTCGGTCGCGCTCGGCCCCGGGTGGCCAGGCACCGCGAAGGTGTTGGAGACCGTGGCTGCACTGGTTCCCACGAACACCGCGCACCCCGCGGTCACCGCGTTCCCCCCGGCCGCCCACGAGAACAGATGCACTCCTGGCTGGTGGAGGAGCGGAAGGCGCCACGGCGAGCGGGCGTCTCCCGGGTGCGAAGACCCCCACGCCGCAGTCCAGCGGTCGAAGTCGGCTGCAGACGACACCACATCGCCGGAGCTCGACCCGACCGCCGCGCCAACGTGCTGGAACCACAGCCAGCGTGCTTCGAACAGCACGGCAAAGCCCATCTGAGCGAGGTCGACATCGGCGAAGCTGTCCTTCACCGCGCACCCGCTGGACACATCGATGCCGGCCACCAACGCGTTGGTCGACACCCCTGATGTGAGGGTCTGCGCGTCCGGGTACAGGTCGGGGGTCCGCTGCGGCGCCCACCATCGA
>JAYUDU010000233.1:0-5162 GCA_043739605.1 Acidimicrobiales bacterium
GCGGCGGTCCTCCTCAGGTCGTGGCCCACCGGTGGCCACGGTCGTTGAGCAGGCGGTCTGCTTCCTTGGGGCCCCAGGTGCCGGAGGCGTAGCGGTGGAGGGGCAGGGGACCATTGGTGCAGTCGCCGGCCCACGCCCTCGCGATGGGGTCGACGATCTTCCATGCCTGGGCGACCTCGTCGGACCGGATGAACAACGTCGGATCGCCGAGCATGGCGTCCAGCAGAAGTCGTTCGTAGGCGTCGCGGGTGCCGGCGCCGAAGCTCTCTGCGTACGAGAACTCCATGGTGGCGTCGGTGAGCGTGAAGCCCCCGCCGGGCCGCTTGACCCCGAACCGCAGGGAGATGCCCTCGTCCGGCTGGATGCGCACCACCAGCACGTTGGGGTGCAGGCCACGCGCCGACCGGCCGGGAAAGGCGAGGTGTGGCACTGATTTGAACGTGAACGCCACCTCGGTGACCCGTCTCGGCATGCGCTTGCCGGTGCGGATGTAGAACGGCACGCCCGCCCAGCGCCACGAGTCGAGCTCCAGCTCTGCTGCCACGTAGGTGTTGGTCTGCGAGTCGGGCGCGACGCCTTCCTCTTGGCGGTAGCCGAGGACCTCGTGGCCATCGACCACGCCGGCGTCGTACTGGCCGCGGTGCGCCCACTGCTCGACCTCGTCGACTTCGAGAATTCGTACGCTCCGCAGCGCCTTCACCTTCTCGTCCCGCACGCCGGTCGCGTCCATCGATGACGGCGGCTCCATCGCCGCCACGGCGAGCACCTGCATCAGGTGGTTCTGCACGATGTCCCGCAACGCGCCAGCGTGCTCATAGAAGCCAGCCCGCTCGCCGACGCCGAGCGACTCTGCCACGGTGACCTGGACGTGGTCGACGTAGCGCCTGTCCCACACCGGCTCGAAGATGGC
This sequence comes from Acidimicrobiales bacterium, assembly GCA_043739605.1. GTDB lineage: Bacteria > Actinomycetota > Acidimicrobiia > Acidimicrobiales > JAUJNH01 > JAYUDU01. The sequence continues at coordinate 911 of JAYUDU010000233.1, forward strand.
GTTGGCGAAGCGGAGGGCGAGGATGTTCTGGACGGTCTCCTTGCCAAGGTAGTGATCGATTCGGTAGAGGTCGCCTTCGGCCACGGCGGCGTGCATGGCAATGTCGAGGTCCCTCGCTGATGCGCCATCGGTGCCGAAGGGCTTCTCGACCACGAGTCTCGTGAAGCCGCCGTCCACCGCTCGGCCAAGGCCCGCCGCGGCCAGCGAGCCGGCAACCGGGCCGAACGTCGACGGCGGCGACGCGAGGTAGATCAGCCGGTTTCCTGCGGTGTTCCGCTCGGCCTCGACTGCTTCGAACGCGGCGCGCAACGATGCGGCGGTGGCGGGGTCGCCGTAGTCGCCCTGCACCCATCGGGCGTTCTCGAGCAGCGTCGCCCACCCGTCGCCGCCGTCGGGGACGGCATCGCGGCAGTGGGCGCGAAATCCGTCGTCGCCGAGGGCCGAACGACCGACGCCGATGAGGCCGAACCGGTCATCGAGCTGGCCGTGGCGTTGGAGCGCAGCGATGGCCGGGAGCAGCTTGCGGGCGGTGAGGTCGCCGGACGCTCCGTACACCGCCAGCGCGCACGGCGGTCCCTTGGTCTCGCCGTTGACGAGGTCTGCTGGCTGGGCTGGAAGGTCGCTCATGAGTCGGCCTTGTGGAGGGCGTGTCCGCCGAACTGGTTGCGCATGGCCGCGAGCAGTCGGTTGCTGTACAGGTTCGGATCGCGGCTGGCGAAGCGTTCGTACAGCGACGCTGTCATGACCGGCGCCGGCACCCCACGCTCGATGGCCTCTTGCGCGGTCCAGCGCCCCTCGCCGGAGTCGTCGACCTGGCCCTCGATCTGCGCGAACCCCGCGGTGTCGGCGAGGGCGAGCGCGGTGAGGTCGAGCAGCCACGAACGCACCACGGAGCCGTTGCGCCAGAGCTCTGCGATCTCGCCGATGGCAAGCCCGTCCTCGCCGAGGCCCAGCTCGGTGGCCGCATCGAGGAGTGCGAAGCCTTCGCCGTACGCCTGCATGAGGCCGTACTCGATGCCGTTGTGGACCATCTTGACGAAGTGGCCGGCGCCGCTGACGCCGACGTGACGCCAGCCGACCGCGACTGCCGGCGCCAGCGTGGTGAAGATCGGCGCAGCGATGGCGACGCCGTCGGGGCTGCCACCGACCATCAAGCAATACCCCTCGGTGAGCCCCCACACGCCGCCAGAGGTCCCGGCATCGAGGAACGCGATGCCATGCTTCGCCAGCTGTGCGCTCCAGCGCTGCGCGTCCTTGTACGGCGAGTTGCCGCCGTCGATGAGGACGTCCCCCTGCCCGAGGAGCCCGCCCGCCTCGCCGAGGACGGCCTCGGTGACGTGGCCAGATGGCACCATCACCCACACCACCTTCGGCGACGGCAGCTGGGCAATGGCGTCCGCCAAGCTGGCAGACCCGATCGCCCCTTCCGTCACGAGGCCGTCCACCGCGGCCGCCGATGGATCGGTGACCACCACCTCGTGGCCGCCCTGTATGAGGCGCCGCGCCATGTTGGCGCCCATCCGTCCGAGACCGACCATGGCGATGCGCATCAGCTGAGTCCTTCCAAGAGACGTGTGACCGAGGGTTCTTTGAGCGTCACCCGTGCAACCCTGCGCTTGGCGTGCAGGAGCGCCTCCGCATCCCCCTGCCACTGCGCGGCGATGAGCGTGCCGAAGTCGTACCCGAAGCCGGGCACCTCGACGTCGGCCGTGGGTGCGGCCGGCACGATCTGCACGGCGACGGTGGAGGGCGGGCCGCCCTTGTGCAGCTGGCCGGTGGAGTGCAAGAAGCGCGGGCCGTAGCCGACGGTCACCGCCATGCCACCGAGGCGGTCCCGCACCGCGCACCGCAGGCGCTCCAGCGCGGCGTCCTGACCAAACGGCAGGTAGGCCTGCAACACGACGTGGTCGCCGGGCTTGGTGTGCGCGGCCAGCCACACGCCGAGCGCGCCGGCCCCGACCGGGTCGACGCCGACCGGCGTGGAGAGATCGACGGGGAGGTGGTCGAGTCGGGCCCGAGTCTGGATCTTCGCCGATTCGACGTCAGGCTGATCGAACGCGTCGATGCCGAGGAGGCTTCCGGCGATGGCCGTGGCGACCTCCCACCTGAGCATCTCTGCGCCGAGGTCGAGCACATCGCCGATGTGGACGGCGACGATCTCGCGGTCGCGGCCCATCTCCACGTCTGCTGTCGGGACAGGGATGATGCCGGTGCCCCGCTTGCCGAGGCTCTCCGCGACCAGCTGTTCCACCCACATGCCGAACGCGGAGAAGGGGCCGTGGGGGATGTGAACGGTCAACTTGTCGCGGCCCTGGCCTGCCGCCTCCGCCATGAGCACCCCGAGATGGGCCCCGCCCTCCAGCCAATCCGATGCCAGCGCGCGCCGGCACAGCTCGCCGACGTCGAGCCCGATGATGGCCGCCGGCACCATGCCGAAGTGGGACAGCACCGAATAGCGGCCGCCGATGTTGGGGTCGTTGACGAAGATGCGCGCGTAGCCCTTGTCCTTCGCCTCCTGCTCCGCCTGCGTGCCGGGGTCGGTGATGGCAAACCACCGGCTGCCGTCCGGCACCTTCGACCAGAAGTGGGCCGCCAGCGCCTTGGGCTCGAGCGTGCTGCCCGACTTCGACGCGACGAGGAATGCAGAGCCCTCGATGGGCACGTCGGCGATGGTCTTGGGGTCGGTGGTGTCGAGGACGACCAGCTTGTGCGAGCGGTGCGCCGCCCGCAGCACCTCAGGGCCGAGCGAGGAGCCGCCCATACCGAGCAGCACGACCCGCTCGACATCGAGCGTGGCCGCCCACGCCATCAGCTCATGTGCCTGGCCGGCAAGCAACGCCGGGCTGTCGAGCCACCCCAGCCGCGTGGCGGCCTCACTCCCCGGCGGCCACAACGTGGTGTCCTTTGCCAGCAACCGTTCAGCAAGCTCGCTCATGATGGTGGGGTCTAACCGATCGGACGGCCGTTGACGCGTTCGCGTCGCATGATTGCGAGAACTTCTCCGCAGTGCCCGTCGGTGATCTGCACGCAGGAAGCCCAGAGCCACTGCGCCGCGAAGCAAGCAGGGGCGAGGACTGGACGAAGGAAGAGCATCGACCCCTTTGGCACAGCGGAGCCGACCAAAGCCCCGCCAGGGGCGGAGGTCACCTGCGGCCCGAGCGTAGCGAGGAACAGCCAGCAGGCTAGAAGAGGCTCGCGGCCTTGTCCGAGAGGGTTTGCAGGAGCTCGTCGAAGGCTTTGGCGAAGGAGGCGACGCCTTCGGATTCGAGTTGGGCGGCGACGTCTTCGACATCGATCCCGAGGGCGGGCAGCTGCGCCCACAGGGCCTTGGCGTCGTCGAGGTCGGCGTCGACGGTGCGGGCGACCGTCCCATGGTCGGCGAAGGCGAGGAGCGTCGCCTCGGGGATGGTGTTGACGGTGTGTCGACCGATGATGGCGTCGACGTACAGGAGGGGTGGGTAGGCGGGATTCTTCGTCGACGTGGACGCCCACAGCGGGCGCTGCGACACCGCACCTGCGGCCTCGGACGCCGCCCAGGCGTCGGTCGCGAAGCGCTCGTTCGACAGCTCGAACGCCAGCTTGATCTGGGCCACCGCGGCCTTGCCGCGGGCGGCGAGCGCTGCGGGGGAGCCGTCGGCGTCGAGGCGGCGGTCGATCTCGGTGTCGACCCGGCTGACGAAGAACGACGCGACCGAGCGCACGTTGGACGGGTCGCCGCCGCCGGCGATCAGGTCGGCGATGCCGGCTTGGAACGCGGTGATGACGGCGTCGTGGCGGTCGAGGCTGAAGATCAGCGTCACGTTGACGCTGATGCCCGCGGCGGTCGCAGCATGGATGGCGGGCAATCCCTCGATGGTGGCAGGGATCTTGATCAGCACGTTGGGCCGGTCGACCCGAGCCCACAAGGACTTCGCGGCGGCGATGGTGGCGGCGGTGTCGTGGGCCAGCTTGGGCGACACCTCCACCGACACGTGGCCGTCGTTGGCACCGCTCGCATCCCACAGCGGGCGCAGGACATCGCAGGCGCCCTGGATGTCGGACAGCACCAGCTCCCAGTACGCCTCGTCGACCGTCTTGGTCTTCAGCTCCAACGCGAACTGTTCGTCGTAGTCGTCGGAGCCGGCGATGGCCTTCTGGAAGATCGACGGGTTGGACGTCACGCCCCGCACGCCGCCGGCCACAAGCTCGGCGAGCTCGCCCGACGTGAGGTAGCTGCGCTGCAGGTTGTCGAGCCACGGCGACTGCCCCTGCT